>JALSKY010000242.1 GCA_026988585.1 Deltaproteobacteria bacterium | reverse complement strand
GCGGGATATCAAAAAGCCATCTGGCCTCAATCACCTCTAGCCCTTTGTTCATCAAGGTAGATGAATCCACAGAGATCTTTGCCCCCATGGACCAGTTTGGATGGGCTACAGCCTGCTGCGGTGTCACCTGCACCATATCCTCTATGGATATCTCCCTGAAAGGACCGCCTGATGCAGTCAGGATTATCCTCTTTACCTGATCCGCCCCATATCCGTGCATACATTGAAATATTGCAGAATGCTCACTGTCTATGGGAAGCAGCTTTATCCCCCTCTCGCGAACCATACGCATCACCAGGGGGCCGGCAGCAACCAATGTCTCCTTGTTGGCAAGGGCCACATCCTTGCCGGCCTTGATGGCCGCAAGGGTGGGAACCAGACCAGCAGCCCCGACCATTGCAGAGACTACAAGATCAGCCTGATCCATAGAGGCTACTGCCTTGTAACCATCCTTGCCCCAGAGGATTTCAGGCTGGGATGGAAGATGGCTGATAAGCCTGCTGAGTCGCTCCACCAGATCTTCAGAAAAGACCGCCACCTTTTCAGGGGAGAACCTCTCGATCTGCTCTGCCAGCAGTTCCACATTGCGCCCGGCAGCCAGACCGACTACAGAGATGGAACCACCTGACCGCTGAACAACGTCATCCACGCTCCGACCTATGGAGCCGGTGGAGCCCAAAACCGATATCTTCTTAGAAACCATGTTCCTCACAGAGAATTTTGATTTTTCAAGACTATTGATAAAATTTTGGCCCGGAGAGATGAACCGTCCAGAAAAGAACTATGGTGCCCATTATCATTCCATCTATCCTGTCAAGAATTCCTCCATGTCCCGGCAGTAGTCTGCCAGAATCCTTAACCCCGCAACTTCTCTTGATAACCGACTCTGCAAGATCTCCGAACTGGCTGGCAACAGCAACCACTACTGCAAGCAGCAACAAGGATAGAGGATTTGCCTCCCTGAAAAAAAGGGCCCAAAAGAGGATGGAGAAAATGGCAGAAGCAGCAATCCCGCCAACAGCCCCTTCCCTGGTCTTACCGGCACTTATGGCAGGGCACAGTTTGTTTCTGCCAAGGTGCGTACCCACGTAATAGGCGCCAGTATCGGCTGCTGCCACTGTTATAATAAGAAAGAATATCCAGTGAAGGCCAAATGGTTCCTGCCTCAGGAGGATAAGCATGGATATGGCGCCTGAGATATATGCAGGACCAAAAAAGAATGAGAGCATTGTCCTTAAGGGATCCTGATGACGGGAATAGGTCAAGATTATCATCACTACAGTTAGGAGTATCAGGGCGGAAAAACCCAAGGCTACACCTGCAGGAGACTGGAAACAGATTGCAGAGCCCATCATCATGAATCCCCCTGCAATTCCGAGAACTGTTATGAGCAGGTCTTTTGGAAAGAGCATGGAAAAATATTCGTACAGGGCAAGGGAACAGACCAAAATCATCAGGGCGTCAAAGGCAATCCTATTTCCAAGGCCGATAATGGCAAGGACCAGCGGGCCCAGCAACAATGCGGTGAGGATTCGTTCCCTATGCATTTTCACAAAGAAGCTGTTCACTGGTCATTCCGAATCTCCGCTCCCTGGATTGATATTCCAGCAACGCCTGTTCAAATTCATTCCGGTGAAAATCGGGCCAGAGGGTGTCGGTTATAACCAGCTCCGAATAGGCTGCCTGAAACACAAGAAAGTTACTGAGACGCTTCTCACCGCTGGTACGGATGATAAGGTCAGGATCAGGCATCTCCCCGGTCCAGAGAAGTGAGGAAAATAGAGAAATATCCAGATCCTCCGGACGAGCCTCTCCCTGCACACAAAGAGAGGCAAACCTCCTGGCAGCGTCTATTATCTCCTGCCTCCCCCCATAACTGAGGGCAAGCGTCAGAACCATTTCATCGTTGCCTGCGGTGTCCTGCATAACCTTTTTTAGACACCTGCGCACCCTGTCTGGCAAACGGTGCAGCTCGCCAATGGCATTGAGCCGTATCCTTTTACCAAGGAGTTCAGCAGCCTCCTGCAGGAGATATTGATGCAGGAGATCCATAAGGGACTCAACCTCCTGGCGTGGCCTGTTCCAGTTCTCCGTAGAGAAGGCATAAAGGGTAAGATAGGAGATACCCAGCTCCCGAGCGGCTGTCACAATCTCTTTGACAGTCTTAACGCCCTGACGATGTCCCATTATCCTGGGCATGAGCCGCCTCTTGGCCCATCTGCCGTTTCCATCCATAATAATGGCCACATGGGCAGGCAGCCGCCTGGGATCCAGGAGATTTTTCCCTGTAGGTTCCTTGCCAAACATCTAAAAGTCCATTATCTCCTTTTCCTTTTTCTTCAGGACCTCTTCCACCTGCTCAATATGCCTGTCCGTCACCTTTTGGACCTCATCCTGCAATCTATGCATATCGTCCTCGGATATCTCCTTGTCCTTCTTCTGCTTCTTGAGCTTGTCCATGGCATCCCGGCGACAGTTCCTGATGGCCACACGGCAATCCTCTGCCATCTTCTTCACCAGCTTGACCAGCTCTTTCCTGCGCTCCTCGGTCAAAGGAGGCACAGAAATCCGTATCAGCTTACCATCGTTGGATGGAGTAAGGCCAAGATCTGAGGCGAGAATGGCCTTTTCCAGGTCAGCCAGTATATTGGCATCCCAAGGCTGGACAGTAATGGTGCTGCTGTCTGAAACAGCTATGGATGCCACCTGGTTAAGGGGCATCTGGCTTCCATAATAATCAACAGTTACACCATCCAGCAACGCAGCAGAAGCCCTGCCGGTACGCACGTGCTTGAGATCTCTTTCAAAGGCCTCGATAGCCTTGTCCATCTTTTTTGACACTTCGGAAATCACAGAATTATTCATGACATCACCTCACTTGCCTATATGGAAGAACCAGACGATTCTAAAGCAGAAAAGGAAGAAAAGAACAACATATCAGGTGATTATGACCGATATATTTTTTAAGAAAAAAAGCAGTAAAAAACAGCTGATGCCAAAGGGCAAAGATTGATTACTATACAGCAGTTACGACTGTTCCAATCTTTTCACCGCTGATGGCCTTCAATATATTTCCCGGCTCCAACATATTGAACACCATGACAGGAAGACCAGCCTCCTGTGCCAGGGAAACCGCTGCCATATCCATAACCTGAAGCCCCATCTCCATGACCTTATGGTAGGTGAGCTGATCGAACCGCTTGGCATCAGGAAATTTCATGGGATCCTTGTCATAGATGCCGTCAACCTTGGTTGCCTTGAAGAGGATCTCTGCCTGCACCTCAAGGGCACGCAAGGCAGAGGCAGTATCCGTAGTAAAGAAAGGATTTCCTGTGCCGGCTGCAAGAATGACTATACGCTTCCTGTCCAGGAGATGCAATGCGCGCCTCCTGATGAAGGGCTCTGCCATCTTGCCTACTTCTATGGCAGACATCACATGGGCAGGGGCGCCCTGACGCTCCAGGGCATCCTGTAACGCCAGGGCGTTGATAACAGTAGCCAGCATCCCCATCTGATCGGCAGCCGCACGATCCATACCATGAGCAGCACCGGAGACCCCCCTGAAGATGTTTCCGCCACCCACTACTATTGCAAGCTCTGCACCCTTCTGCTGACACAAGGCCAGTTCCTTCGCCACCTCATCCATGACATCCGGAGAGATGCCATAGGAAAGATCACCCATAAGGGCCTCGCCACTGAGTTTAAGAAGGATACGCCTATATGCAAGCCCGCTTTTCAAAGGCACGGTTCAATTACTCCTGACCAACCTGAAACCTTGCAAAACGGCGAATGGTTATATTCTCGCCAAGCTTTCCAATAAGCTCATTGAGAAGATCCTGAATGGTAACATCAGGGTTCTTCACAAAGGGCTGATCGAGGAGACAGACCTCTTTCAAATATTTTTCAATCCGTCCCTCTACAATCTTGTCCACGATGTTTTCAGGCTTGCCCTGCTCTATGGCCTGCTGCCTGTATATCTCACGCTCCTTGTCCAGAATATCCTGAGGGGCATCCTCACGGGCTATACAGAGGGGATTGGTGGCAGCAATATGCATTGCGATATCCCTGGCAAAATCAACAAACTGATCTGTCTTTGCCACGAAATCGGTCTCACAGTTTACCTCAACCATGACACCGAGCTTGTTTCCAGCATGCAGATAGCTCTGAATAGTGCCCTCTGAGGTAGCCCGGCCAGCCCGCTTTGCAGCTACTGCCAATCCTTTTTTGCGAAGATATTCAACGGCCTTGTCCATATCCCCGCCGCACTCCTGGAGTGCCTTCTTGCAATCCATCATTCCTGCATTGGTCCTATCTCTGAGCTCCTTGACCATTGCAGCTGTTATATCAGCCATTTCCATTGACCTCCTGATTGTGAAAAAATCAAAAAAATTCAGACAGGCCTCTCACCGCCCAGGCAACAGGCCTGTTTATGCCATCGAATAAAATCCGGCCACTGCCCCACAAATCTGAGCAGCCATCTGGTTCGCCATCTATTATCAGGCAGGAACCTCTACAGTCTTGGGTTCTTCTGCCACAGCCTCTGCCTTTGGCTCTTCCACCGGGGCAGGCTCTTCCTGTGAAGAGACGCCATCATTAGACTCTGCAGACACAACTTCCTCCAGACCATCCTGCTTGTCACTCTCAGCCTGCTTGGCCTCCTCATAGATCTCCTTGCCCTTGATACACGCATTTGCAAGGAGAGAGGTGAGAAGCTTGATTGCCCTGATGGCATCATCATTACCAGGGATGATATAATCTATCCCGTCAGGATCACAGTTGGTGTCAACAATTGCCACTACCGGAATGCCAAGCTTGTTAGCCTCCTTGACTGCTATCTGCTCATGGTTGACATCTACGATGTAGATGGCAGCAGGGAGACCCTCCATATTCTTTATGCCACCCAAAGTCCTCTCGAGTTTCTGCTTGCGGCGCTCCATCTTGAGGATCTCCTTCTTGGGAAAACGCTCTATAGAACCATCCTCAAACATGGCCTCAATGGCCTTGAGCTTGTCAACACTCTTGCTGATGGTCTGGAAATTGGTCAGCATCCCGCCAAGCCAGCGATGGTTGACAAAGGGCATTCCTGCACGGGATGCCTCCTCGAAGATAGATTCCTGAGCCTGTTTCTTGGTACCGACAAAGAGTACCTCTCCGCCCTTGGCAGCCGTCTCCATAACGAACTCATAGGCCACCTTGAACATCTTCACGGTTTTCTGGAGATCAATGATATAGATCCCGTTTCTGGCTCCGAAGATGTAGGGCTTCATCTTGGGGTTCCACCGCCTGGTCTGATGACCAAAATGGACACCTGCCTCCAGCAACTGCTTCATGGTTACATACGCCACTTGAAAATTACCTCCTGTTTTGTGGTTTTTCCTCCGCCCCGACGACTGTCCTTCACCCCATTAAGGCTACAGACAGATTTGCCCTATTTACTGCTGCATTTGCAGCGGCAGCACCACAGGGCATAGGGAGCGTGTGAATTTCAACTTTTCCAGTGGCAGTCTTTGTAACATCTGAGGCAAACTTTGACAAGGGAGAGAAAAGGAATGGGTGGTGAAAAGAGAAAAAAAGAGATGATATCTCATGATTCAGGGGCTAACATATCAACAGGCATACAAACGGTAAACCATTAGCTTCAATAAAGGTGAAAATGGACAGGGTCATCATCATATCTGCAACCACTCTCTGCGGAAGGCTGGGCAAGGGGTTCAAGGGTAGCCCTGTTGACAGAAGATTTCTGGAAGAGATGCGGGACAATACAGATGCCAGTCTCATAGGCGCAGGAACTCTAAGGGAGAACCAGGTCCGGTTCTGCGGCACTGATGGCAAGCCTGCCAAGGACAGAATACGCGCCATCATATCCTGGTCAGGGGAGTTTCCTGTGGAGGAGAGAGAGATATTCTTCCATGGACCTGCACCAATCGTCTTCACCTCTGCCAGGAGATCGATCGAACTTCAATCTTCCCTCCAGGGAAAGGCTACAGTAAAGGATCTCCCTGAGGTTGACCCTGGCGTGCTGGATCTCTCAGCAGCCATTGAACATATCTCCAATCTCGGGGCAAAGACACTGCTCATTGAAGGGGGGGCCAGCCTCAACTACCATGCCTTGGCACAGCGGGTAGCCACGGAGATCATGGTAACCATCTGTCCGTTTATCCATGGAGAAAAGGGGGTTCAGTCCCTGGCAGAAGGGCCCACTGCACTTGGCAATCCGGCCCTCAATCTGACGCTTCTGAACTCCCGCACCAGCATAGAGTCAGGCGAGGTTTTCCTTCACTACAGCATCAACTACTCAGGAGATCACCAATGCAGAAACAGGACATAGCCATACTCTATTCAGGGGGACGTGACTCCTTGGCCCTCTATGCACTGGCAACTCTCGGAAATTTCAAAGGGATCCCCAGACCTGAACAGGTTCATCTCCTGCACATGCTCAATGGGATGAGCCGCTTTCACGACCTGCCACGCAACAGGTTCCAGCTCGCACACTCGATACTCAGTGCCCAGTCAGGCCCTGGAAACAGGTTTCCCCAGGCGCAGATGGTTGAACTGGACTGCGGCCGTCTCTTTCAGGCCTTCTGGTTAGACAGCTATGAGGAGCTGATGCCCATGTTCGGCGGCAAAAATCTGGTATGCGTGGCGTGCAAGCTGGCCATGCATACCAAGGCCGTAATCTATGCAGTGCAGAACTATGTCCCGCTGGTCCTGGCCGGTTATGCCAAAAGACAATCATTTTATCCAGAGCAGACCGGTATTTTTATGGAAAAGATAGCGGAATTTTCACAGGGGTTCGGCATTACTACTGCTTTTCCCCTTTATCATGAGCTGGAATCCGAAGAGGTAGCACGTCATCTCCTAGAGGACTACGGGCTGCCATCAACTGGCGGCGGAGAAAGAAAGTGCCTCTTCTGCCAGACAAAAACCACCTGCAGCCAGGAGGAGATAGGTCAATATCTGGACTACATGATTCCCAAGGCGGCAAGATATATAGAGCTCTTTCTGGAAGGGAAACACAGGGAGATTGCAGAACTCTTTCCGCCAGGGAACAGGAGCTGATTATTCCAGCCATGAGCATCAATATCAAAATGAGATGTTGATATCCTGCATCATCCCAACGAGAAATAGAGAGGAGCTGACCCAACGTGCCATCAGGAGTGTCCTTTCCCAGGAGACTGAGGGCTGCCAGATTGAGATAGTAGTGGTGGATGACGCCTCATCGGATGATACCCCACGGATCATTCGGGAAAAATATCCTGAGGTCAAGCTGGTGGAGAACGGTTCAGGTCCATCAGGCCCGGGCGTTGCCCGCAATATCGGGGCAGATGCAGCATCAGGAGAGATTCTGATGTTCCTGGATTCAGACGATCTGTGGCATCCCTGCCATGCAATGCTGCTACTGCAGGGAACCAATGGAGCAGATGCCTCCTTCTGCTCCACTCTTAACAGGAGAGCCCAGAATTTTACACATGGCAGCCATGAGATTCCTGTTGAAGAATTTCTGGTGCCTGATCCAGAGATATGCCATCTCATGGGAAAAATATCCCTTCTCAACATATTGGCCAGATGGTGCTGTATCATGCCATCCTCCTTTGCCATCCGCCATACAGCCTTCAGAGAGATTGGCGGTTTTCCTGCGGTTGCCATGGGGGAAGACTGGCTTTTTTTTCTGAAAGCCGCTTCCCGTTGCGAGATAAAATTTATCAGGGAGGCTGCCACTATACGCACCCTGCATCCAGATATGAGCTGTGCAAAAAACTGTTCATCCCATGAGATCAGAAGGATATTTCAGCAGGTTCAATCCTTTGTTCTCAACCATCACAGGCTCAAAGAGGACAGAGAGCTTCTAAATTGGCTCGAACGCCATGAACATCTGATAAATAGAGAATCGGGCAGGTGGAACCATATACAGGACTGGTTCTCTGCCCTGAAAAGGAATGGAATGCTATGAATGAGATACCGCTTAATGAACATGAACGGATCGTACGGGAAGGAAAGGATATACCGGAGCAGCAACCATCTGTTCCCATCCGGTTGAACCGGGTTGGCATCACTGGAAACAGGATATGGATAAACCTCCCTGAGGGCAGACTGCCTTTCGACTCCTCCATATCTGTCTCCCTTTCCGGTCACAGGCGCGGGATACATATGTCCAGGATTGAAGATACTATAGCCTGGAGCTTTGATCAGGAGTTCGGAGATCTGAAGGAGTTTGCCAAAAAATTCTGTCACAAGATCATGGAAGGTCAAAAATCCAACGGAGTTTTCCTAAAGATAAAGGGCTCTCTTCCCAGGACAGAGACAACGCCCATCAGTGAAAAGAGATCCATCGAGGCCCTTGAAATCTTCCTCACAGCGCAGGGATCAGGGACAGAGATCACCATGGAGATCGGCATCGAGATAGAACATATCACCGCCTGCCCATGCACCCAGGCATATCACCAGACATGGATAGGGGAAACGGCACAACATCCCCTGCCCCTGCCTACACACTCTCAGAAGACCGTAACAAGAATCTCTATCCAGGACCTGATGGATCGGCTCTATTTCTGGGATATCCTCAAGCCGGCAGCATCCTCCCTTCACCTGATCCAGGGGCTGCTAAAACGACCGGACGAGGCAGAGCTTGTGATAAGGGCACACAGGAGGCCGCAATTCGTAGAGGATGTGGTACGAGAGCTGGCCGCAGCCACAGTAAGAGAACTTGGAGACAGGATCGATCCGGAGGCATTCATCAACATTGAATCCCTTAGCCTGGAATCTATACACACCCACAATGTACAGGCAGAATTTTCTGCAAGATTTCAGGAGATCAGAGACCTGGTTGAAAATAGCTGAGAAACAGAGAAAGAAAAAGGTTCCAACCTGCTCACAAGAACAGGATGGACGAGAGTTCCAACAGTTATCCGAAATTGTGGACACTGCCTGACCCGCTGGAGAACAACTACCAGGAACCGTTGGTGTCAGCCGTGGATCTTTGCACCACCCATCTTTCTCAATCTTATGTTTTCAGGGGTGATCTCCACAAGCTCATCATCGTTGATGTAGGATATGCACTCCTCTAAACTCATCTCCACAGGCGGTATGAGGATTACGGCATCATCTGATCCCGCCGCCC
>JALSKY010000241.1 GCA_026988585.1 Deltaproteobacteria bacterium | reverse complement strand
TCCCTGCACCGCCACCATCTATTTGTCTATTGTCACCTTAATGTCATCTATTGTCCTGCTCACTTCTCAGTACATAGACCCCCTTGACTTTACCTCTTCTGCTTTCAGGATATCAGCATTATGGAATTTTTGATTTTGCTCATTGGAATGGTCATGATAGTTGAAGGAATTCCCTACTTCGCCTTTCCCGAAAAGATGAAAAGGATATTGGCCGAGATACAGAAGATGGAGCCGGAACGGTTGAGGATAATGGGGTTGATCTCCATCTCTATCGGTCTTCTGATCTGTTATCTGGTGCGAGGCATGGGCCTGTTGCGATGAAGGAGAGTTTCAGCTTAGAGAGCTATGATTATCATCTTCCTGAAGGGCTTGTAGCCAGGTATCCTGCAGAGAAGAGGGATGAATCCAGGCTTCTGGTCCTGGACAGGCGAGATGGGACCACTGCCCACTGCCATTTCAGGGATCTGCTCGATTATCTCAGGCCTGGAGACTGTCTGGTTATGAACGACAGCAGGGTCTTTCCTGCGAGGCTGCTGGGACACAAGCCCACAGGGGGCAGGCTTGAGATATTCCTGCTGCACTGGCCCGGGGTTTCTCAAGAGGCAGGGCATGATTCGGGTGGAGCCCAGGCGGACTGGGAGCCTTCAGCTGATTCCACTGCTGAAAAGAGGGCGGTTGTGCAGGTGCTCTACAAGGCAGCCAAGCCGTTGAGGCCTGGAGACAATTACAGTTTTGGTGGAAAACATGAGCTTTCTGTTCATGTCCTGGATCTCACAGGGCCGGGCAAGGCCATGGTGGAGTTGAGGTGGCAGGGTGACCTTCAGCAGATCCTGGAACAGGTGGGCAGAGTACCGCTTCCTCCATATCTCGGCCGCCAGGATGAAGCCATGGACAGGGAGCGTTACCAGACTGTCTATGCCCGCTGTCCAGGATCTGTTGCTGCGCCAACTGCAGGTCTCCATTTTTCCCCTGAACTCATGGAAAGTATCAGGAACAGGGGGATAGCCATGGTACATCTCACGCTCCACGTGGGCTATGGAACCTTTGCCCCTATCAGGAGCAGTGATATAAGGGCGCACAGGATTCACAGTGAATGGATATCTGTCCCTGTGAAGGCTGCGGATCAGATCAACCAGGTGAAGGCTTCCGGTGGAAGAGTGGTGGCCGTAGGTACAACCTCGGTCAGGTCCCTGGAGTATGCTGCCACAGAAGATGGCAGGGTGATGCCCTGTTCAGGGGAATGTGATCTCTATATCATGCCTGGCTGGCGATTCAGGGTTGTAGATGGAATGATCACCAACTTCCACCTGCCAAAATCATCTCTGCTGGTCCTTGTTTCAGCCTTTGCAGGAAGGGATAAGACCCTTGATGCCTACAGAGAGGCAGTGGAAAGACAGTACCGGTTTTACAGTTATGGGGATGCCATGTTTATCATGTAAAATTTCTGTTTCTACTGTTTCTTCCTGGCACTCTATCAATCCAGTTGCAATAACCCCACTTTGTGATAGCCTGAAACCCGGATATGCTCTGGTAGAGTCCATATTTTGAGTTCTTTGCTGTTTTTCCGTTTTTATAAACTTTTACATACTGTATCTACTTGGAGGACCAGGTCATGCCGGAAAGGATAGTTGTAATCGGGGCTGTTGCTGCAGGACCAAAGGCTGCCTGCAGGGCCAGAAGACTGCTCCCTGATGCAGAGATCATTCTTTTGGATCAGGATGACATTATCTCTTACGGAGGGTGTGGTATCCCCTACTTTGTATCAGGTGATGTAGCAGATGAGAAGGAGCTCTGTTCCACCAGTTATCACATGGTTCGCAATCCAGACTATTTTGAGTCTGCCAAGGGGCTGATGGTGATGACCCGTACCAGGGCCGAATCCATCAATCGGAAGAAGAAGGTGGTAGTCGTCACTGACTTGGAGAGCGGAAAGCAGCAGGAGTTCTCCTATGATAAACTGGTGATTGCCACAGGCAGCAGGCCCAATCGGCTTCCTGTCCCTGGCAGTGACCTCCAGGGTATCTTTACCATCAGCAACCTTCACAAGGCCGTGGCCATCAAGGAGAAGATAGCCCGTGGGCAGGTGGGCAAGGCCGTAGTAGTTGGCGGAGGTGCCATCGGTATAGAGATGGCAGAGGCCCTTACAGACCTGTGGGGTGTTGAGACTACTCTCATCGAATATATGCCCCAGCTTCTTCCTGGAATAGTAGACTGGGAGATTGCAGGTATGGTGCAGCAGCATCTCATGGAAAACAATGTGGATGTCCTGACCGGTGAGGCAGCCATGGAGTTTGTAGGAGATGAGAAGGGCCATGTCCGTAAGGTGGTCACTGGAAATCGGGAGCTGGACGCTGATCTGGTGATAATGGCAGTCGGGGTTCGGCCCCGTAGCGAGCTTGCCAGGGATGCAGGCCTTGAGATCGGCCCCCTTGGCGGCATAGTTGTGAATAGACGGATGCAGACCAGTGATCCGGATATCTTTGCTGCTGGAGACTGTGTAGAATCCCTCAACCTGGTTACAGGCAAGCAGGCCTATGCGCCCTTTGGCTCCATTGCAAATCGCCAGGGAAGGGTGGCAGCAGACAACCTTGCAGGAATTCCCAGCCAGTTTACCGGGGTTGTAGGCAGCTTTATAATGAAGGTCTTTGATCGCTGTGTTGGTGCAACAGGCATAAGCCTGGACACAGCCAGGAGAGAGGGCTTTGATGCTGTGGCTGCTACAACGGTTCAGACAGATCGGGCTCATTTCATGGCCGGGATGGCCCTTATCTTCAACCACATGGTGGTTGACCGAAGTAACAGAAGGGTCTTGGGGCTCCAGGGTTTTGCCAATATGGGAGACGGACTCATGGCAAGGATCGATGCCGCTGCAGGAATGATAGCGAGACATGCCTCTGTCAGCGAATTCAGTAATCTGGAAATGGCTTATGCCCCGCCTTTTTCTACAGCCGTGGATGTGCTGAATTCTGTGGCAAATATTGCTGACAATATCTGTTCTGGCAGGATGATCACCTGCTCTCCCAGGGAGTTCGTGGAGTGGATGGATGGCAAGGTGGAACACCCTGACTGGATGGTCCTGGATCTGAGACATCCAAATGAGGCCGTGCCCTGGGCCAAGGCATATCCGGATCGATGGTATGCCCTGGTTTATAATGAGGTGCGCCACAAGTGGCAGGAGATTCCACGAGACCGGACCCTCATACTGATCTGTAATGCAGGCACCAGGGCCTATGAGATGCAGCTTTTTCTCAAGAGCAAGGGTATTGACAGGACCCTTGTTCTGGCAGGAGGGCTCAATCTCATAAGGAGACTTGGTGTTGATTGGTGGATAGATGCCTGATAGATTACCCCTTATTATTGTTGCTTTTTCTAAAAGGAGATAGTTATGACAAGGATTTTTGTCCTGCTCATGGTTGGAATGATTGTCCTGTCTAATGTTGCTGTGGCGCAGCAGGGAGACAAGAAGGCTTCTGCAGGGGCTGCTGAATGCCCATCTGTGGCAACTATTCAGGAATTTGTGAACAATACCTTCAGCCGTCCTCTGAAGGTGGAAAAGGTCATTCCTGGACCGGTAAAAGGGTTGTGTCAGGTGGAGGTGAAGCTGGGAAACCAGTCCAGGGTTATATATTCTGACAAAACAGGTCAATATATCCTCCTGGGTGAGGTCTACAGGACCAAGGATGGTGAAAACATCACAAAGAACACTGTGGTGGAACTGAATCGTTTTACTGATGATGAGCTGAAAAGACTTGATGATCTCTCCGCCTTTTCCATCGGGGAAAAGGGGCCTGTAGTCTATCTGGTTACAGATCCCCAGTGTCCTTATTGCAAGAAGGCAGAGGCAATCATTGAGGAGATGGCTGGAAAGGGGCAGGTACATGCCAAGATCATTCTTTTCCCTCTCAGATTTCACAAGGGGGCAAAGGAGGAATCTATATCCATAATATGTGATAACAAGGGGCTGGAAGGGCTGAAGAACAGATATCGTTCTGACAACCAGTGTGAGACAGGGGTGAAAAAGGTGAACGATACCATCCAGTTTCTTCAGTCCAAGGGTATTACCGGCACGCCTACCTATATATTCAAAAATGGCCGTTATCATTCCGGTGTGCTCAAAGCGGAAGCCCTGAAAAAACAGCTGGCCCGATAGGAGGTAATTGGTGATGAGTGACTTGAAGAAGATGTATCGCACTATCCTTGGAGACAGCTTTCCCATGGAGATGAAGATCTCCTTTGGAGATCAGGAGCTGATCTACAGGAAGAGGACATGGAAGATCGCCAATGATAAAGGGGAGATAGAGGAACGTGGGGTCAGGTATGGTGAAAATCCTGATCAGGAGGCTGCACTCTATGAACTGGTGAATGGAAATCTGGTTCTTGGAGATTGTCAGTTTATTCAGCCAGGCAACGGGCTGGTATCTGCCATAACTGAAGAGGATATGATCCAGGCCGGTAAACATCCTGGCAAGATTAACCTGACGGATGTGGACAATTCATTGAATATTTTGAAGTTTTTGATGAAAAGCCCAGCCTGTGTAATTGTGAAGCATAACAATCCCTGCGGCGTGGCCCAGGCTGATTCACTGGAGGATGCCTTTACCAGGGCCCTGCGTGCAGATCGTGTTGCTGCATTCGGCGGGTGTGTGGCACTTAACAGACCGGTGGACAAGGCTACTGCCCAGGCCATAAGCCAGCAGTATGTTGAGGTTGTGGCGGCCCCTGAGTATGAAGAGGGCAGCGTTGATATCCTGGCCAAGAGAAAAAATCTCCGGATTATTCGTATTAGGCGGATTCAGGACCTCGAGCGGTACTGGGATTACCGGTTTGTGGATTTCAAGAGCCTGATTGATGGCGGTATCATTGTTCAGCAGTCTCCTGTCAACAGGATTCGCACCAAGGCTGACCTCACCCTGGCAGAGAGTGAATATCAGGGGCAGACTTACAGGATAAAGAGGCAGCCTACTGAGCAGGAGTATGAAGATATCATCTTTGGATGGGCTGTCGAGCAGGGCATCACCTCAAACTCAGTCATCTATGTAAAGAATGGGGTTACAGTGGGTATTGGCACCGGAGAACAGGACAGGGTCGGTGTGGCAGAGATAGCGGTTTACAAGGCATACACCAAGTATGCGGATTTACTTTGCTGGGATCGCCACAGGATTTCATATAAAGAATTGGAGCTGGCAGTGGAAAAGGGTGAACGTGATGCCTCCCAGAAAGAGGAGATAGATGAGCAGGTCCGCAGAGATCTCGGGAATCTCCCTGGTTCCACCATGGTATCCGATGCCTTTTTCCCATTCAGGGATGGTGTAGATGTGGGGATCAGGCAGGGAATAACTGCAGTGGTTCAGCCTGGCGGTTCTCTCAGGGACTATGAGGTGATCGAGGCATGTAATGAGGCAGATCCTCCTGTGACCATGGTGTTTACTGGTCAACGTGCCTTTAAACATTGATATCCATGAGGAACGGTCATTGGTCAAGATAATCAAAGATCCCAAAAAGGTGGAAGAGGTCAGGCTGCCCAATGGTCTTACAATGGAGCTGTGGGATTATTCCCGGCGATTGGCAGGTGATCGCTGGCTGGTGGGGCTTCTGGTCAAGATCCCCATGGAGGTGGCAGAGTCTGACTTTGAATCCATTGAGGATGGTTCAGGCCTCTTCCAGGAATTTCTGGAGAAAAATGGGGGAAGAACCATCCTGTTTCAGGTTCAGAAGGAGCGAAACTTCATCGATGAGCGGGAAAAGGACCAGGTGTTCCAGTCCATCATGGATAATCTGAAGCAGCACTCCATGGACTATATGGGGCATAAAGCGTTTGCTGCAGGGTACAAGAGGAGGGTTATCAAGGAGTTTCTTGAGAGGAGGAGATGGTGGAACGGGAATCAATAGCCATGCTGGACAGGGAAGGGATCTCTGCTGCCCTTTTTGATTCAGCTCCTGCATCTCCGGATCTTGCAGATGCTGAATTGCTGTCTATCCTCCCTGAACCTGGAAATTTTGTCTTTTCCGGTGATGACGGCACTGAACTCAATGTGCAGGTCTTTGCCGGGGATCTTAGACAGCCGCATATCCTTTATCTGCCTGCTGAATATGAAACTCCGGAATCCCTTGGACTTCTCGCCGTCCAGTTTCTCAAGGGAGGATTCACTATGCTTTCCCTGGACTACAGAGGGACCGGGAAGAGTCAAGGGGCCCTGGGCCTTGCTGCTATCATCCATGATCTTCATCCCTTTTTCAGCTCTGTTCAGGAGTGGATGAGGAATGAAGGCAGGAACGGCAAGCTGGTGCTCATGGGGCGCTCCATAGGGGCTGCCCTGGCCCTGCATCTTGCCTCCCAAGTGGAGGATCAACTGCTCTGTCTGGTGATGGAGAGCGGTTTTGACCGGACTCTTGATTTTCTTGCAGCTAAAGGGGTGGATATATCCACGCTCCCTGCGGATAGGAGATATTTTGAGAACAGGGCGGCAATGGCCTCATTCGGCAAGCCGGTCTTCTTCATACATAGCTCAAGGGATACCGTCCAGACCCTTTCCCAGATGGAGTGGCTTGTTGCTGAGAGCAGGTCCAAGGCCTCCCAGTTTCAGGTTGCGCCGGCTGGGACCAGGGAGGAGCTTGCCATGCAGGTCAACGATCTCTATGGCCAGGTGCTGCTCCAGTGGATAAATTTGCGTCTTGGCATACGGCCAGCCCGTAAGAAAAGAGGGCGCCGGCCAGGAAAAAAGGCCGCCACAGATCTCTATTTAGGCTATACCCGGCCCTGGGAATAGATTTATTTCCAGACTCCTTCTATCAGTTCACCGCATTCAGGGCATTTACCGTCATGGCTAATCCGGTTTTCCTGGATGGAAAAGCCAAATCTGCGGATCAGGATAGTACCACAGCCTGGGCAGAATGTGTTTTCTCCCCCTTCGCCAGGTATGTTACCCTGATAGACGAATCTCAATCCCTCCTCAAGGCCGATCTCCCTGGCCCTTCTCAATGTCGCTGCCGGAGTTGGGGGGCGATCCATCATCTTGTATGTAGGGTGGAAGGCGGTTACATGCCATGGAATCCCTGGGTCCACCCCCTTGATGAACCTGGCGATCTCTCTCAATTCTCCTTCTGAATCGTTCCATCCCGGGATTATTAGCGTTGTCACCTCTACCCAGATACCGGCCTGGTGTAGCTGCTCTATGGAATCCAGAACAGGCTTGAGTCTGGCCTTGCAGACCTCCTTGTAAAACCGGTCACTGAATGCCTTCAGGTCTATGTTGATCCCGTCCAGGAATTCTGTCAGCAAGGAGTTGCATTCAGGTGTCATATAGCCGTTGCTCACAAATATGTTTTTAATTCCATGTTTTCTGGCGATTTTGCCGGTATCATAAGCGGTTTCAAAAAATATGGTTGGTTCTACATAGGTGTAGCTTATGCTGCTTGAACCTGTTTTTACTGCCTCCTCTACTATGGCCTCTGGTGACCAGGTTTCACCGGTGATTTTCCCCTGGTTCAATCTTGGATACTGGGATATCTGCCAGTTTTGACAGTGCAGGCACCTGAAATTGCATCCTACCGTGGCTATGGAGTAGGAACGGCTGCCTGGCTGAAAATGAAAAAGGGGCTTTTTTTCAATAGGGTCCACTCCCCGTGATACGAGCTGGCAGTAAACCAGGCTGTAGAGGACCCCATCCCGGTTTTCCCTGACCTGACATATTCCTCTCTTTTCATGAGCGATTTTGCATCTGTGAGAACAGAGGTTGCACTCTATCTTTTTCTCCTTTTCATCCAATAACTGATAAAGATAGGCCTGTTTCATGGTATTACCTCCTATATCACTCACTTTCTCCTCTGTTTTAAGATAATTACATTTCTTCCATTGTCTTCAGATTTTTTTCTGCATAAGGCCTGGGATCCGGCAAATTCATGGGCTGCATAGTCTGAGATGACCTGCTTAATTTTTATCTTCCGGATGCCGATAGAGATTATGAAATGGTTGCTGAAAAGTTGCTATTCGATTCTTGAAAAATAGAAGGATTCGAGAGAAACAATGGAAAAGAGGATAGAGAAAGGTGATGTTGGAATAGCTGCCTCAGGTGACGAGGTGTTGGTTGCCCGTTCCCTTGGTTCTACTCTGGCGGTTATGGCTGTTGATCAGGATGCTGCTGCTGCAGGCATGGCAGTGCTGGTTGTTCCAGGATCTTTTGCTGGGAATCAGGGAGTGTCAGGAGGAGAGCAGCTCAAAGAGCTCTTTTCCGGAATGGTCAAGGCCGGCGCCAAACCATCCAGTATGAAGATATATCTGGCAGGTGCAGCAGGATTTCTTTCAGAGCCGGAAGAATGTTCTCTTGGACGGGAACTGTTCCGGTTTGTAAAGGGGGTAATCCTGAAGAATGGTCTCTCTGTTTATGGCGAGCATGTTGGTGGTCCAGTCAACAGGAGCGTCTCTCTCGATGCCCGGAGCGGCCGGGTCACCATTTCAATGGTGGATGAAAAGGAAGTGGTATTATGAATACAGCAGTGCAACAACCGGATTTTACCCTTGAGGCGGTTTACGAGTCCATGACATCCCTCCCGGTCTTTCCAAAGGTGGTGCACAAGGTGATGGAGATGCTGGATGATCCTGATGTCACCACCAGGGAGATTGCCAAGGTGTTGCAGTTCGATCCAGGGTTGTCGGCGAATATATTGAGGATTACCAATTCTGCCTTTTTTGGTGTTCGGCAACAGGTGAATGATCTGGAGACTGCCCTGGCACTCATGGGTCATCAGAAACTGAGACAGCTCATGGTCACAGGGGCAGCCATGCCTTTTCTCACCAGAGACCTTTCCGGATATGAGATGCGTCCAGAGGATTTCTGGCTCCATTCCATGGGATCTGCTGTTGTTTCAGAGGTGGTGGCCGAGAGGCTGGACAGTGTGGACGCCGCCTCTCTCTTTACTGCTGCCCTGCTCCACGACATAGGAAAAATAGTTCTGGATATCTATATAGGACCAAGACTGAGTGAGGTATTGCTTCTGGCCAAGGCCAACGAGATCACCTTCTCCGAGGCTGAGTGGATGGTGATAGGAACGGATCACGCTATAGTGGGTTCTGCTATTTTGAAACAGTGGGACTTTCCCCAGGATGTAGTAAGGGCAGTCAGGAGGCACCACGATCCTGATCTATATATCCAGGATGAACTATCGGCAGCCCTCAGCCTGAGCAATATTGTTTCAATTCAGCTGGGGCTTGGCGTAGGAGCTGATGGTTTCCGCTACAGGTTGGACCAGCGCCTT
>JALSKY010000240.1 GCA_026988585.1 Deltaproteobacteria bacterium | reverse complement strand
TGGCCTTGTGAACATGCTGGGCAATATGTCTGATCCGGCAAGTATCGGGCCAGCCATGGCCGTTGCACTTTTGACTACACTGTATGGGGCGATTATGGCTAACCTGGTGGCTCTGCCCATAGCAGATAAATTGAAGAGACGAAGTCAGGAGGAGGAACTCAACAAGAGATTGGTGCTGGAAGGTGTCCTTGGGCTGCAAAAGGGATTGAATCCCAGGGTGTTGGAGGAGCTTCTGCAGACCTTTTTACCTCCAAAGGCGCGCAAGAACGGTGAGGATTAGGATAGATGGGAAAGAAGAAATGTGACTGCCCTAAGGGAGCACCCATGTGGATGGTTACCTTTGGTGACCTGATGTCTCTGCTCCTCTGTTTCTTTGTGCTGCTTCTCTCTTTTTCCACAATGGACCCTGCAATGTTCAAGGAGGTTTCCGGTTCTCTTACAAAGGCCTTTGGTGTTCAGCGGGATGAGATTACTTTTGATATTCCAAAGGGTATAGACATCATCTCCCGGGAGTTTGATCCAGTTTTCAATATAGACGTGGTGCTTGAAAAGATAAAATCCACCATAAAGCTGGAATTGATCAAAGGGGAGGTGGAGGTAGAGGCCCTGGAGGACAAAGTGGTCCTAAGAATGAAGGATGAGATAACCTTTGCACCGGGTAGTGATGAACTGCAGGAGAGAGCCAAGCCAATACTGGACAATATAAGGACAATTATAGAAACTGTGCCGGCAGATATAACTGTTGCAGGTCATACGGATGATTCCCCCCCAGGGATTATGTTCAGGTCCAACTGGCATCTTTCGGCAGCCAGGGCAGCCAGTGTGGCCCAGTATCTGCTCGCCCCTCACACCATAATCCCAGAGCGAATAGCCGCTGTAGGCTATGGCGATACCAGGCCCAGGTTTCCCAATGATACCCCGGAGAACCGGGCAAGGAACAGACGGGTGGAGATCATCTTTCTGCAGCCAAAGAATCCGGATGACTTTACAGTCAAACCCCTGGATGAAAAAGGCCTTTTGGAACAGGAGATAATGCCTACATTTTGAGATATATTCTCCAGAACCTGTTAAAAGTAGGGAACAATTTATGGTAAAAGAGAGTAACAAGAGAAAGTGTATAAGAATCAGGGATCGTGTATTTCTTCATTACAGGGAGATGGCTGTTGAGGAATTTGAGGCCAGGATGGCTGCTATAGAGGATGGCAGTGATCTCTCCTGGGATATGGAGACTGTTCCATATTTCAAAAAGATAGATGGTTTCTTAAAGAAGATCCGTTCAGATAACGATGCCCTGGCCCAGGTTCTGGGAATTATTGATGACAAGTTGAATTTTATTATTGGCAAGCTGGTTGAAATGGATGGTGATGGCAGTGAAAAGAGCAGTACTCCTGTAACTGTTGATATAAGTACTGAAGGGATAGGTTTTTTCAGCAAAAATCCTATGGAAGTTGGCACTCTGCTGGAAATCACCATTGGCCTTCTGCCGGAGCACTATTTTTTCAGGGCGTATGGCAAGGTCCTAAGGAGCCAGGAACAGAACGGAAACTGGTTTAACGGGGTCCAGTTCTTATGGAAGAGTCATGAGGCAGAAGAGAGGCTCATGGAGCATATCTTTTCGAGACAGCTCAAACAGTTACGTTTAAGGAGGCTTCAGAGGGAACAGGACGAGATGTGAGGCAGAGCTGTTATAATATCACTTTATATCTTTGGTAGATTTGCAAGTTCTATGGTTTCCCGTGGGAATACATACTGGGGAGCTGTATTTTTTATAACCTATGGGTGCAGCATGGGTGTACGGGCTGTATGAAAACTTGGGATCAAGGCCTGTCCGGATCTTTTTGAACAGGCCTGTCCTCTTTCTGAACAGCGTGCTTTGATTCCCCTGCAGTTGTGTCAGATTGAATGCCTAAATGGCTACAGCCTTTATAATGTCCGATGCAGAGAGGACACCGATTGGCAGCAGTTTGCCGGACTCGGATGACATCACCAGAAGCCTGTGGATATGGTTGTTGGCCATCTTTGCTGCGGCCTCTTTAGCAGAGGCGTTTGCATCAATGGTAAAGGGTTTTGGCGTCATTATATCCTCAGCAGTCATGTCGAAGATCTTTTTTCCATGTTTTTTCAGGTTGGAAATAATATCTGAGTGGCTGAGCACTCCCATGAATTCTCCTCCCAGGGTAACAATGATGGCGTGTACCTTGAATTCAATAAAGGTATTGATGACCTCCTGGAACGAAGTTTCTATATCCACTGATACCACACCTCTGTGCATTATCTCCATTACTGAAATTTCTGTTAAGTCCTTCATCATTTCTCCTCCCGTAGATGTGTGATTGATCCGAGATCCGGCATTTTTCCTGAATCAGTATCTCTTAACATTTTATCAGCTCAAGGTGAAGGAGTTAATAGCAAGATTTTGGGGCAACATGAGATATGGAAAAAGGACTGCCAGCAGTATCCAGAATGCTGACAGCCCTTTTCAGATGCTATCCAGTTATATTGTGTCTGGAGAAGGCGGATATCACTCCTTGTTGAAGACAATGTGGTTGTTTTCGTCTATGTCCACAACAATGGTGTCTCCCTCCTTGAAGATCCCTTCAAGTATCTGGAGGGCCAGGGGATCTTCAACATAACGCTGTATTGCCCGCTTGAGAGGCCTTGCGCCATACTGTGGATCATATCCCACATCTGCCAGCCACTGCTTGGCCCTGTCCGTAACTTTCAGTTTGAAGTTGTTCTCTTCTAGCCGCTGGGCAAGGTAGCGCAACTGGATCTCCACGATCTTTGCCAACTCCTCTTTGGTAAGGGCATGGAAGATGATAATGTCATCCACCCTGTTCAGGAATTCCGGCTTGAAGTGGGCCCGTAGTTGCTCCATAACCCTCTTTTCCATCTCCACAGGATCCCTTATCTCCTGGATCATGTGGCTTCCAATGTTTGAAGTCATAATTATGATGGTATTCCGGAAATCCACGCTCCGCCCCTTGCCATCTGTCAACCTGCCGTCATCCAGGATCTGGAGCAGGATGTTGAATACATCCGGATGGGCCTTCTCGATCTCGTCGAACAGGATCACAGAGTACGGTTTGCGTCTCACTGCCTCTGTGAGATATCCGCCCTCTTCATAGCCTACATATCCCGGAGGTGCTCCGATCAACCTGGCTACAGCGTGTTTCTCCATATATTCTGACATGTCGATACGGATCATGGCCTGTTCCGTATCGAAGAGAAACTCTGCCAGGGCCTTGGCCAGCTCAGTCTTTCCAACCCCTGTGGGTCCAAGGAATATGAATGAACCTATGGGTCTGTTCGGTGCCTGGAGACCAGCCCTTGCCCTTCTCACTGCATTGGAGACGGCTATGATGGCCTTTTCCTGTCCAATAACCCTCTTGCCCAGCTCCTTTTCAAGGTTTACCAGCTTTTCACGCTCACCCTGGAGCAGTTTGCTTACAGGTATTCCAGTCCACTTGGATATGATCTCTGCGATATCTTCGGCATCCACCTCCTCCTTGAGCATGGAACGGCCCTCTTTCTGAAACTCGTCCAGCCTTTTCTGGGCCTCTTCCAGCTCTTTTTCCAGCTTTGGTATCTCTCCGTAGAGGATCTCTGCCACCTTGTTAAGGTCGCCAAGACGCTGCTTCTGGTCTGCTTCCACCTTGAGCTTGTCGATCTGCTCCTTGATGTCTCTGATACGCTGGATGAGGCTCTTCTCCTCCTTCCAGCGCGCCTTGAGGGCATCTGCCTGTTCATTGAGGTTTGCAAGTTCTTCCTCTATCTTTTGAAGCCGCTCTGCAGATGCAGGATCGGATTCCTTTTTCAGTGCCTCCCTCTCGATCTCCAGCTGCATGATACGCCTCTGGATCTCATCCAGCTCGGATGGCAGGGAGTCAATCTCCATGCGCAGCTTGGCTGCTGCCTCATCGATCAGGTCGATAGCCTTGTCTGGCAGAAACCTGTCAGTGATATAGCGGTGTGACAGGGTGGCTGCAGCAAGCAGGGCAGAGTCCTTTATCCGCACTCCATGGTGCACTTCATATTTCTCCTTGAGCCCGCGCAGGATGGCAATGGTATCCTCAACTGTGGGCTCTTCAACCAGCACAGGCTGAAAACGCCGCTCAAGTGCCGGATCCTTTTCGATATATTTCCTGTATTCATCAATGGTAGTGGCACCAATACAGTGCAACTCACCCCTGGCCAGAGCAGGCTTGAGCATATTGGATGCGTCCATTGCCCCGTCACTGGCGCCAGCTCCCACAAGGGTGTGGATCTCGTCAATGAACAGGATAATCTCTCCCTGTTTTTCAGAGACCTCCTTGAGGACTGCCTTCAGCCTCTCCTCAAACTCCCCGCGATATTTGGCACCGGCAATCAGGGCACCCATATCCAGGGCAACGATCTTTCTGTCCTTCAGGGTTTCAGGAACATCGCCGGCCACTATTCGCTGCGCAAGCCCCTCTACGATGGCTGTCTTTCCGACACCAGGCTCACCAATGAGCACTGGGTTGTTCTTGGTCCTGCGGGAGAGGACCTGCATAACCCGCCTGATCTCCTCATCCCTTCCGATGACCGGGTCCAGCTTTCCTTCTCTTGCAAGCTGGGTGAGGTCACGGGCATATTTCTCCAGGGCCTGATATTTCTCCTCAGGGTTTGGATCAGTGATCCGCTCGGTGCCCCGGATGGTGACAAGTGCCTGCATGAAGGCATCCTTGGTCACACCATGGGCTACCAGGGAGTCGTGTGCCTTTGAGCCAGCCACCTCTATCATGGCCAGGACAATATGTTCCTGGCTTACATATTCATCCTTCATCTCAGAGGCGATGGAAAATGCCTTCTGGAGTACCTGGTTGAGATTGGAAGATAGATATATCTGGCCTGCGCCACTCACCTTTGGCAAAGACTTGATTGCCTCTTCCATCTCTGACTGAATGACTGCAGGCTGAACTCCCATCTTTTTCAGCACGGCAGGAATGATTCCACCCTCCTGGGTAAGCAGAACCTTGAGCAGATGTTCAGGTTCTATCTGCTGATTTTCATTGGCTTGTGCCAGTGTCTGGGCCTCCTGCAGGGCCTTTTGTGACATCATTGTAAATTTTTCATATTGCATATCCTAACTCCTCCCGAGTTAAATTTTTGTGGTTATAAACTGTTGCCATGGAAAATCTTTATGGAAAATTCCTATTGATTTTCCTCAGTTATAACTGTTTCTTCTTTAGGAAAGCTAAGGATGGCAATATGTTGTGTCAAGGATGTGGGATGTAAAAAATAGAAATTAAGGGGAGCAGAGTGAAGGCGGAAGAGTGAAAAATGGGATGAGGCAGGGGAAGGTCAGTGTGGGCACTCTCCTTTTGCAGGGTTCTTGGCTTTCAAGATAAGTATCAGCACAGCGGCTCCTGCCATACCACCAAGGATATCCACCAGCCAGTCCTTGGGGTCACAGCAACGTCCCGGTACAAAATATTGATGTATCTCGTCACTCAGTCCGAAGATGGTGCAGAACAGGACTGAAGCAAAGAACAGGGCCTTTTTCCCTCCCATCCTCTTCACCGGGGTTGTTTCAAACCAGAAGGCTGATAGAAGGCCGAGCAGGCCATATTCCATGAAATGCATGACATAGTCAGGAGCAGGATTCGGAATATTGTTTCCATGGATGGATGATCCTATGAATATAACAGTTGCAAAAAGTATTAACATCACAAGACGGTAGTTGATCCAGTCCCTTCTCTTGGTCATCTTCTTCCACAGGGTTGAAAATAGAAAGATTGATAAAGAATGGGCAGCAAGGAGAGATTCACTCCTGGCACTCCTTGACGCAGGGAGAAGAGTAAACTAACTATTGCCATTTGTCTAATGGCAGGTTGGTATAAATTGATTAGACTATTTTAATGAAAAGGAGTCCATAGAGCATTGAGCCAGGATAGCCAGATACTGAAACAGCGCCGTCAAAAGGCGGAAGAACTTGAAGAGTGGGGCGTAACCCTTTTTCCAAACGATATAAAACCGCCTGAACTTGCTGCGGCCATACAGAAGGTTTATGGAAGTTATGATCAGAATGCCCTTGAGGAGGTCCAGGAGAGTTTCAGGGTTGCAGGCCGGATCATGGCGTTGCGGCGGTTCGGCAAGGCGGCCTTTCTCCATATAAAGGATTACAGCGGGAGGATACAGATCCATGTGGTCCGTGACCATGTAGGGCAGGATCAGTACAAGATATTCAAGAAGTTTGATATCGGCGATATCATAGAGGTAGAGGGACGCCTATTTCGTACCAAGACCAATGAGCTTACCATAGAGGCTGACAGGGTGAGGCTGGTAACGAAATCCTTTCGTCCGCTTCCTGAAAAGTATCACGGTATCAAGGACAAGGAGATCCGTTATCGCCGCCGTTACATGGATCTCATAATGAATGAGGACGTGGCTGAGACTTTCAGAAAACGCTCCATGATCATCCAGGGGCTCAGACGATACTTCACCTCCAATGGTTTTCTCGAAGTTGAGACCCCCATGATGCATTCCATTGTGGGCGGGGCCACGGCAAAGCCTTTTGTGACCCACCACAATGCCCTTGGACTGGATCTCTATCTGCGGATAGCGCCTGAGCTCTATCTCAAGCGTCTTCTGGTCGGGGGGTTTGACAGGGTATTCGAACTGAATCGCAACTTCCGAAATGAGGGGATCTCCATCCAGCACAATCCCGAATTCACCATGCTGGAGTTTTACGAGGCATATGCAACTTATGAGGATCTCATGGTCCGCACTGAAGAACTCTTTGCCCAGCTCGCCCTGGATCTGCATGGCGATACCAGGATCAGATATCAGGGAGATAGTATCGATCTTACTCCCCCGTGGAAACGGCTCACCCTGGAGGAGAGCCTGGTAGAGGTAGGGGGTGTTCCAAGGGAAGAGCTTCATGACAGGGAGAGGCTGGCCAGGCGGCTGGCTGATCTCGACAATCCTGTCAAGGGTGAACTGCCCCTGGGCAAGTACTGGACAAAGCTGTTCGATCTCCTGGTGGAGCCCAAACTGATACAGCCCACCTTTATTACCAGGTATCCAACAGATGTGTCTCCTCTTGCAAGGAAAAACGCAGAAGATCCCACGGTTACAGATCGTTTTGAACTCTTTATTGCAGGTCGGGAGATCGCCAATGCCTTCTCTGAGCTGAACGATCCCAGGGATCAGCTGGCACGGTTCCAGGAACAGGTTGCCAACAGGGGAGACGATGAAGAGATCCCGCCGGAGATAGATTATGATTATGTAATGGCCCTGGAGATGGGAATGCCTCCTGCAGCAGGAGAGGGGATAGGCGTTGACAGACTGGTGATGCTTCTTACCGATTCTCCTTCCATTCGTGACGTGATCTTTTTCCCCCAGTTACGTCCTGAAAAGGGAGAGGGGCGCAGTAAGGGAAAGCAGAAGGAAAAGGCGAAAAAGTGAGTTTCTTTCGGATATGGCCGGTATTGAGCCCCTGAACCGGAGAAGATCAGGAGATATCCATTTTTCGATATGAAATTTGAACTCTTCATAGGGCTGAGGTATCTGAGATCCAGGGCCAAGCACGCCTTTATCTCTCTTATCTCATTCATCTCCACTGCCGGGGTAGCCGTGGGAGTGATGGCCCTGATCACGGTAATTGCAGTCATGGCCGGCTTTGAGAACCATCTGCGTACAAAGATCCTTGGGGTGAATGCCCATCTTCTGGTGAGAAATTACAATGGTCCCTTTGCTGGAGCAGACAGTGTAAAAAGGGTCATCGAAGATACCAGGACAGAGCCCTCCGGTACCATCTCTGCCATGATCACCCGGCTAAGGGGCGGGGATCCCGTTCCCCATGTAGTTGCCGCAACACCTGTGGTCTATATACAGGCCCTGCTCAGTGCATCCAGGGGTGTAAACGGGGTTAGCATCAGGGGGATAGATCCTGATTCTGTTTTTCGTGTAGTCAATCCTGGCAGGCTGGTGGCCGGAAAGGGTATAGCATCATTTACAGACTACAAGGGCAAGGGGCCTATCCCCCTGGTCATCGGTGACGAACTGGCCAAGGTCCTTGGAGTGCGTGTAGGTGACACAATCCGAATAGTTTTGCCATCAGGAAATCTGACTCCCGTCGGAATGATTCCCAAGATAAGGACCGTTGAGGTTACAGGTATTCAGTCCCTGGGTATGTATGAATATGATCTGTCACTGGCCTACATGCCCATCCAGGCTGCCCAGAAGCTCCTGGGGATAGGCGGCCAGATTCATGGGTTCGAGGTCAAGGTTTCAGATATTTATGCAGCAGACCGCCTTGCCCAGGCGGTCAGAGATCGACTCGGATATCCCTTCTGGGTTATGGATTGGCAGCAGATGAGCAGAAATCTGTTTGCAGCACTGAAACTGGAAAAGTTCGCAATGTTCGTGGTTCTCACCCTTATCGTGTTGGTGGCGGCCTTCAACATTGTCAGCACTCTGATAATGCTGGTAATGGAGAAAAAACAGGATATTGCAATACTCAAGGCCTTGGGAGCAACTGATGGACAGATACAGCGGATCTTCATGTTCAACGGATTTATGATCGGTCTGACTGGAACCTTGATCGGCACCCTTGGCGGCCTTGGACTCTGTTACCTGCTGAAACACTACAAGTTCATCACCATACCCAAGGAGGTATATTATACCGATACCATCCCCATTTTGCTCTATCCTTCAGATGTGATAATCATCGCCTGCAGTGCAATTTTCATCTGTTTCGTAGCCACTATATATCCGGCACGGCAGGCAGCGCGGCTGGACCCGTCAGAGAGCCTGCGTAACAGGTAGTCAACATCTTCCTGCACCGATCCCCCTGAGGTTTCGGGCAGGAGCAATAGGGGATGGCGCATGGCAGAGGTATCCAGGAGAATAGTGTAAATGGAAGGAAAACCTGTTGGTCTGGCTGGCCCTGTAAGGAACTGCCCGTATCTGGATTTCCTGGGAATCCGGATGAACTGGTGTGATTACTCCAGGCAGGAACAGCAGAGAATACTTGGTGCCAGCATGGTATTCTTCCCTACCATCCTCTACTTTCGCCAACTCACGGCCATGGGTGTCCCCATATATCCTGGTCCAGTTGCATACAGTGTGCTTGGCGACAAGATTGCCCAGTTGAGCCTGTTCCGGATGGGCGGGCTGCCCATGCCCCGCACCCGGGTCTATACAGGCAGTTGCGTGGAAGAGCGCATTATGCAGGAGTTCTCCTTCCCTTTTATCGGGAAAATCCCCTATGGCTCATCTCTTGGCCGAGGGGTCTTTTTTATATCGGATCATGAGTCCCTCAG
>JALSKY010000239.1 GCA_026988585.1 Deltaproteobacteria bacterium | reverse complement strand
GTGGATATTGCAGGATGAAGTGGGATCTGGGATAAAAGCGCCTTTATAGAGATACCTGTCAGGAGAGGAGCCATGGAGAGCAGGCCGGTGAGAAATCCTGCCCCAGCCATCTCCTGGAGCCCTGCACTGTTAAGCATCTCTTCCATGAAAAAACCTCGAACCGCCGCCTGAGTAAAGGCCTCTGGAACAACCTTGTCTGTGGCGCCATGAAAAACCATTATGGATATCCATCTTCTAAGGGTTCTCTCTCCCAACAACACTATTGCCTGTTCTATAGAATCTATCTTTCGAGATGGCCCCACATCCGCTGAGTTCACCAGTTTCAATAGTTTTAGAGTGAGGCCGGCATCCCTGGAGATGATTCTCGCTATCTCGGAAAACTCTACGTCGGGTTCTTCCAATCTTGAGAGAAGCTGGAGATAGGCCATACGGGATGTTGGCAAGCTCTTTCCCGTGAGCACCCTGGGCTGAGCAAAGAAAAAACCTTGAAAATACTCAAAGCCAAGCTCCAGGGCCATGTCATACTCATGGCGCGTCTCTATCTTTTCTGCAAGGAGTGCCAACCCAAATCCTTTTAATCTCTTTACCAGCCGTTTCATCTCCTCAAGGGAGTAACCGGCCCGCCAGTCTATCTTGATCATATCTACCAGAGGCAGCAGGGGCTCATATTCCGGAGTCTCTCCATAATCGTCAAGCGCAATACAAAAGCCCTGTTCCTTCAGTTCACTGACAACCGCTACCAGGGTCTGGTCCACAGATATATCTTCCAGGATTTCCAAAACGATTTTTTGATGGTTGATAAAAGAGAGATCGGACAGGAGAAGTTCCCTGGTAACATTTATGAAGGCCACCCTTTGACCAACCACCTGCTGAATTCCCAGATCACAGAACAGGTTGCGCAATATTTCCAGTGTAGCCTCTGTACCGTCTTTCTCAAAAAACCGGTTTTCCTCTCCGGACCTGTACAGGATTTCATAGCCTATGGTCTTTTCATTTCTGTCAAGTATGGGCTGCCGGGCGAGAAAGGTCTTCAACGGTAAAGTCACCTCAATGATGGTATCTATTTCTTCTATCATCGGTTGGGAAATTCATATCTGTATCTACTTTGACATCGAAAATCTCTCCCGAAAACTTGAGCCCTTTTGGCTTTTAGTTCTTACACTGGTTTCTATCAAAATTATTCCGAAGACCATGTATAATACTGTATATTGTCCCGGCAGGAAAAACCTCTAAAAGATGAACAACAGAAAAACCGATATGAGCCGAATTACCCATAAAAATGGAAAAAGGGGGGAATAATAAGTTTTGATTGCAGATTACCGGCCTTCAAGGCAATCCACTGCATCCTGCAGCCAGGCAACAGGTACCAGTTCCAGGCCTGATATCTGCTTCAACTCCTCCTTGCCTGATACAGGAACGATACATCGGTTGAACCCGAGCCGCAGCGCCTCTTTAATCCTGCGGGATAGCTGAGGAACAGGCCTGATCTCTCCAGTAAGCCCAACCTCTCCCATCACCGCAGTTTGCATTCCCAGAGGCCTGGACAGCAGACTGGAGCAGACCGCCATGAGAGTAGGCAGATCTGCTGCTGGTTCTGAAATCCTGAACCCTCCCACCACATTTACGAAAATGTCCCGGTCGAACAACCCCACTCCAAGATGCCGTTCAGCAACGGCAGAGAGGAGGGCCAGCCTGTTACTATCTATACCAGCAGTAGTCCGGCGTGGATTGGCAAGATAGGACTGGGTTACCAGGGCCTGAATCTCCACCAGCAGCGGACGGCTTCCTTCAAGACAGACCGTGATTACCGAGCCGGCCTTTTCTCCTGGATTCTGATCTATAAACAGTTTCGAGGGGTTGGATACCTGAACCAGCCCGCTGCCTGTCATCTCGAAGATCCCTATCTCGCTTACACTTCCATACCTGTTTTTTACTGCCCTGAGAATACGGAACTGATGGCTCCTGTCCCCCTCGAATGATAGGACTGTATCCACCATGTGTTCCAGTACCATGGGGCCTGCGATCCCCCCCTGTTTAGTAACATGACCTACGATAAATGCAGGTATCTGTAACTCTTTGAACAGATCCATGAGCATGGAACTGGTATGCCGCACCTGACTCATACTTCCAGGCACACCAGGAACATCGGGTAGATGCATCGTCTGTATGGAATCTATGGCAACAACCCCTGGCCGTGTCTCTCTTATGCCCTGTACAATAGCTCTGGCATCGGAGTTACAGGCTAATAGCAAGCGATCTGAAAGATGGCCTATCCGCTTGGCCCTGCGTGCGATCTGGCTGGCTGACTCCTCGCCACTCACATAGAGAACTCTGTGACCCTTTTGGGCCAGATTCATCAAGGTATGGGTCAACAGGGTGGTCTTGCCGATTCCAGGTGCTCCAGCCAGCAGGATCACCGCACCTGGCACCAACCCTCCACCAAGCACCCGGTCAAACTCCTCCATCCCGGTAGGTATCGGTTGGCCTGCATTCAGATCTATGGCTGCCATTGTCTGGACATCCATGGCCGAAACCATAGAGGTCATAAGATCATTGCTGTTACCTCCAATAACCTCCTCCTGGAGACTGTCCCAAGTCCCGCACTCTGGGCACTTTCCCAACCATTTCGGAGAGGAAAAACCACACTCCATACAGACATAATTGATCTTTTTCCTTGCCATCAAAACTCCTCCGGACCATCCTGATCCGGCGCCTGAATATCTGCAGGGACCATAACTACTATCCTGGTGCCCCCGGATCTTCCTTGCTCCAGGAATACCTCCCCACCCATCTCGTCAGCAAGCCTTTTGACAATGGCCAGCCCCAATCCTGTGCCCTTGGTCTTGGAGGTAACAAAAGGCTGAAACAACACCTTTTTCATCTCTTCAGGGATACCTGGACCATCATCTTCAACCCCCAACAGGATCTTCTGATCATCAACTGTGATATCTATCCATATATTACCTGGACCCTTTTCCTGACTCTGTCCCAGGGCCTCAACAGCATTCTGAAAAAGATTCAGGATGATCTGCATAAACTTTTCCCTGTCCTGCACTACTACAGTATCATCACAATGGAGATGTAAGGTAATGGTATCCATTTCATAAGAGGGAATAATCCTCTGGAATTCCGCACACAGTTCCTGGAGATTGAATTCCTGGAGATTGGTGACAGCCGGGCGGGCATAGATCAGCAAATTTTCTGTAAGCCGTTCCAGGCGCTCCACCTGGGTCACTATAAGCCGCATATCTTCTGACAGATCAGGATCACAGTCATCCTCCATGTGAAGCTGGGCAAACCCCTTTATGGAACTCAGTGGGTTGCGTATCTCATGGGCCAGTACCGCAGCCATCTGTCCAAGTGCAGCAAGTCTCTCCTGCTCCTGTAGCCGCTTTTCCAACTTGTAGCTGTTCCGCCAAAGCCTGATGAAAAACAGGGATAGTCCCCACAACAGGCCCAATGAGGCAACAATCATTATGAGCTGAAATTTGGCCCTTCTCTCAATAGTTTCTGCAGGATAGGGATGAAGTGCTACCCTGAGCACCAGGGTTATGGCCTTGGGATATGGTTTTAATCCCCTGGAAGGGGCTGCAAATCCCCTGTCTCTTTCTGAACTCTTCCAAGGCAGATGCAACTTCAGGGGGAAATCCAGCATAAAGAGCTCTTCGCCAGTGGCGATCTTTTGAAATCTGGTGATTATCTTCTGCTCCCGGATCACCTTGCTCAACTCAGAATCATGAACTGTCCGTCCTATGATCTTCATATTGGAATGGAGAAGAACTGTGCCATCCCTGTCCATCAAGGCAAGATATGCCACATAATCCCACCGGTCTGACTGGACCAGCCGGGGAAACAGCTCAGGATCCAGCCCCACCTTCTCCAAGGCAAAACCTATATTTACCGCCACATCTGTAGCCCTGGTCTCCAGAAGATTCCTGGAGCCTTCCATGGATATCTTGTATGTACCCACGGCACTTACCACTGCGACAATGGAAAAGAGCATCAAAAGGGCTACTGCAATCACCATGAGGCGTCTTGCACTGGCAGGGGCCAAATGGACCTCATTTCCTGGCCCTACAGATCTTTCAGAAAAACCGTGAGCAAGAAAAGACATCAATGTAATCCTTGACCTGAATTGAGGTTATGGATAGTAGTTAATCTCCATGATGATACTATAACAGAGACTGCAGATAAAAAAGTCTGAAATCAGGAACAGGCACAGATCAGACAGCATCACCGGCCCATTGCCTGTTTCAGACCTTGAAAAACCATTAAGAGGAGAGGAATATGAGCGAGGAAAACAGCAGAAAGCGGGTACTTGTAATAGGTTCAGGCGGCAGAGAACATGCGCTGTGCTGGAAATTCTCCCAAAGCCCGAGGGTGGAAGAGGTATTCTGTGCCCCTGGAAATGCGGGCATATCACAACACGCTACCTGCATATCCATCAAGGCAGATGATCTGGATGGGCTGGCAGATTTTGCCAGCAAAAACAACATAGATATCACCATAGTTGGTCCAGAGGCCCCTCTGGCCCAGGGTATAGTGGATCTGTTCAGTGAACGGGGCCTCACAGTGTTTGGACCGTCAAAAAAGGCTGCAGAGATAGAGGCCAGCAAGGTCTTTACTAAAGACCTGTTGCAGAAATACAACATTCCAACCGGGGCCTATAGGGTGTTCACCAATGCGGAAGAGGCTAAGGATTATATCAAGGAGGAGACAGGTGTCCCGATAGTTGTCAAGGCAGATGGGCTGGCAGCAGGAAAAGGGGTGATACTCTGCTATACCCTGCCTGAGGCTATGGATGCAGTGGATCTGATCCTGGAGCAGAGGGCATTTGGCGAGGCTGGCAAAAGGGTTGTTGTAGAGGAGTTTCTCGTTGGGGAGGAGGCGTCCTTCATGGCCATCACAGATGGCACTACAGTCCTGCCCCTTGCCACATCCCAGGATCACAAAGCGGTCTTTGACAATGACCAGGGTCCAAATACTGGTGGCATGGGGGCCTATTCTCCGGCTCCGGTTGTAACTCCCCAGCTTTTCCAGACAGTTATGGAAACCATCATGATCCCCACGGTAGAGGCAATGGCCAAAGAGGGGCGTCCATACAAAGGTGTTCTATATGCTGGCCTGATTATTAAAGACAATGAGCCAAAGGTGCTGGAGTTCAACTGCCGTTTTGGTGATCCTGAAGCCCAGCCCATACTGATGCGGATGAAGACCGATCTCCTGGACCTGGTGGAAGCTGCCATAGAGGAAGACCTGGACCGGATAGAACTGGATTGGGATCCCCGCACTGCGCTCTGTGTGGTCCTGGCCTCCAAAGGGTATCCAGGCGGCTATGAGACCGGCAAGGTAATTCATGGCCTTGAAAAGGTCCAGGAACTGGATGAGATCATGGTGTTTCATGCAGGCACGGCCTTGCAGGATGGAAAGATTGTAACTGCCGGCGGAAGGGTTCTCGGGGTAACAGCCCTGGGAGATTCAGTCCGGGAGGCGATGAAAAGGGCCTATGATGCAGTCTCCTTGATTGAGTGGGAGGGGATGCATTACAGAAAGGATATTGGTCTCAAGGCCCTGAAACATATAGAGGGAAACAGCACGCCATAGTTAGGCTATCCAGTTTGATTGGAACCGTTATAGAGAGATGCCCAGTCCTGAAAACAGGCGGCCTGTTATGATCAGACAGGTCCAGCAGGCCGCTGAACTCCTGAAAAGAGGGAAAGTGGGATCAATACCCACGGAAACCAGTTATGGTCTTGCTGCTTCCATCCGCCAGGAAGAGGCCCTGCTCAGGATCTTCGGGATGAAAAGGCGTCTGAAAGATAAACCCCTGCTGGTGCTCATCTCCCATATCTCTATGCTGGAACAGTTGACTGAAACTCCCCTGCCCAAACATCTTCTTGAGATTGCAAAGAGATTCTGGCCCGGCCCTGTTACACTGCTGATGCCAGCCCTGCCCCACCTTCCATATCCACTGACTGGGCATACCGGCAAGATAGGCGTGCGCATCTCCTCCAATACTACGGCAACCAGGCTGGTGGAGATACTCGGGCATCCAGTCACTGCTACCAGTGCCAACCTTTCCGGGAAACCGCCCTGCTTCTCCCCTGAAGAGGTAATGAGACAGCTTGAAGAGGATCCCCCTGACTTCATTCTGGATGGAGGAGTCCTACCTCCAGGCCCGCCTTCCACCATCCTGGACTGCACCGTTTATCCGCCGCTCCCTGTTCGCACAGGAGCCATAAGCCGTGAGCAGCTTATCAAAGCAGGTATTCCGGTCGCACATGGGAGAGGGCCCGCCTGATATTCCCCTTTATCTTTCTGTTTTTCCCATACAGTGTCTTCAGCAATTCCCTTATTTCAGCACGGCTGCTGGTGCCTGCTGACGGACAGGGATTTTTGATCACTGGAAGCTTCAGCAGTGAGGAAAGTCTGTTAACCTGGGATTTTTCCACCAAGGCAAGGGGTCTTATGATAGTGAGCAATCCCTGAAACATCTCCTGTTTAGGCACCATTGTGCTCATCTCCCCGGAATAGCATACGTTGATGAAAAAGGTCTCTATGATATCGTCAAGATTATGTCCCAGGGCTATCTTGTTACAGGAGAAACGGTGAGCTATCTCAAACAGACGCTGTCTCCTGCGCATGGCACAGAAAAAGCATGGACTCTTTTTCCTGTTCTTCCGGCTGTGGGCAAAAGGGCCATAATCTGTTCCCTCCCAATAGAACCCGATCCCCGACTCATGGAGATATTCCCTGAGAGGCAGCCAGTAATCTCCATGCCTGAAGCCCATATTGAGAAAACAGGGAAGCAAGGAGAAGCGTATAGGCGCCTTTCTCTGCCACTCTCTCAGGAGATGAAACATGACCAAGCTATCCGCCCCGCCGGATACTGCAACAAGTATCCGGTCGCCGTCATGGAGCAGATCATACCGGTGAATTGCCTGCCCTGTCAGACGGTTTACCTGTTTTTCAACATATTTCACTTTTCTTTACCCACAGAGAGTGTTATTTCTGCCGGGAACAATCCGGTAAAACCGATGGCACTGGTCTGGTAGGCACGTTGTGATCCTGCTCGCTGGCCCCAGGGAGCATCAAGGGGTTGAACAGTCAGGAGGAGCTATCCGGCCCCCTTGCTGACAGGATGTACCAGACAAGAAAAAGAAAAAAGATAAAAATCCAGAACCACTTATCACTGTTCTTCATATGAAAATCATCTCTGAACTGAAATGGATAATACTCATCTATCTGCTGTTCCTCTTAGGATACAAGAGTTATCAGCAATGGCAAGAGTGGATGGAGCCGGTCTCCCAACAACAGGAATTTGTTGAGTTCCAGGTAAAAAAAGGCAGTTCATTTCGACAGATAGCCAAGGAGCTGGAGAAAAAGGGGGTAATCAGATCCAAGGATGCCTTCTGGCTACTTGCCTGGTACAGGCAGGAGCTCTCATCCATCAAGGCAGGGCCTTACAGACTGGACAGGTCCATGCCTCCGGACAAGATCCTGGACATCCTGGTGCAGGGCAAAATTCTTCAAATTATTATCACCATTCCTGAAGGATACAATCGCTATCAGATTGGCCGGGTGCTCCAGCGTGCTGAACTCATGAAAGAGGATGAATTCCTGGCAGCTACAGAGGACAAGAGCCTGCTATCCAAATTGGGGATCAAGGGAGAATCCGCTGAAGGATATCTGTTTCCAGAGACCTACATGGTGCCTAAGGGAATAACTGCTGTTGAATCAGTAGAGACATTCGTGGATCAGTTCTGGAAGGTCTGGAGAGGAAACAACTTTGACCGCAGGGCCGAGGAGCTGAAAAAGGATGTCCATTTTCTGGTGACCCTTGCATCCATAGTCGAGATGGAGGCAGTTCTACCTGAAGAGAAACCGATAATCGCCAGTGTCTTCTGGAACAGGCTCAGAAAGGGGATGAGGCTCCAGGCAGATCCAACGGTGAAATATGGACTTCTGGAAGAGAAGAGAATCCATAGGAAACGGTTGACCAAAAAGGACCTGCGAACTCCAACATCCTATAACACCTATCTGAATTATGGCCTGCCCAGGGGCCCAATATCAAATCCCGGGATGCAATCCCTGAAAGCGACACTATATCCGGCAAAAACCGATTACCTATATTTCGTGGCCAAGGGTAGGGGAAAACACAAATTCTCCAAGACCCTCAAGGAACACAACAGGGCAGTAAGGAGATATATTCTGAAGAGATAACAGGAAAAAGTGGGGATCAATACCTTGGGAGCACACCCTCAAGGATAAGGTCTGAAGTAGTCAGGTTCAACTGGATATCCAGGGACTTTGCCCATCCCCTTGCCATATAGAGGGCAAAAATTTCAGGAGTCACCCCTTCAGGAAGCCTTCCCTCACGGGAGGCCGTCTCCATACCTGACAGGGTCTCAAGCTCGAAAGCGGGACCATTATGGGAAATTTTAATAATATATCTGGATTCAGCCTCTGATGCACCATGTCCGGTACAACATTCCACCTTCATGGCAGGCAGAGGAACCTTCTTCAACTGGAGGATAACAGCCATTATCAGAGAGTCCAGAAGATTTCTCAGGACCTTGGCATCGAGAAGCACCACAGGAGAAGAATCCGAAAGTTGAAGCTCCAAAGAGACCTTATGCTTGAAAAAGAGATCGGATTTCCAGAAATCAAGCTCTTCCTGCAGAAGCTGGTTCAGAATTATGGGGATCACCATGGTTTCCGAGGGGTTTTCAGTACGCTGCCCTATGACCCTCAAGGTGGAATCCACCTTTGAAACCACCTCCTGTAACTGAGATACACGTTCAGACGTCCTGGCCAGGAGATTGCACACCTCGGAATCTTCCCTCTTCTTGCCAGCAGGAAGATCGACCATTCTGACCTCTTGAACATCGTTGAGACAGCGGTTCAGATCCATATTCAACAGCTCAAGCTGCATGGAAAGTATCTGGAGTGGGCCATTGAGATTATGGACTATTCCCTTTACGTTTCTGCCAACGAGCAGGTCTCCAAACCATTCTGAAAACCACTCAAACAGCCTATCCTGCCCCTTCATCTGATCCCCTCTTTCAGCCAACCGTCATCCTACCAGTTTTCGTGTTCTGCTGCATAGACTGCAAAAGGCCTTCACGACCTCCGGGTCGAACTGTGTACCACCGTTGGAACGTATCTGCTCAAAGGCGAACTCATGGCTCTGGGCCGTTCTGTAGGGCCTGTGGGATGTTATGGCATCATAGGTGTCAGCCACTGCAAGGATACGGGAAAGCAACGGAGTTTCCTCGCCCAGCAGGCCATCAGGATAGCCTTTGCCA
>JALSKY010000238.1 GCA_026988585.1 Deltaproteobacteria bacterium | reverse complement strand
TTCCCAGCCATCCTGGTGTATTACAGGCTGAAACCAGTATGGGAGAAAAATCCATGGTGAGCAGATAGTCAAAACCGCGCCGCCGTGCCTCCCTCTGGAGTTTTTTCATGGTAGGGACGGTATCTTCAGAGACCTCCAGGGTACCGAACAGATTTTCCTGCATCAGAATGGAGTGGACCAGGCGAGTAACTGAATCACGCCAGTGCTCCTCCTGTTTATCTGCCAGGAAGACTGGAGCCATGAGTACCGTAGCCCTGTTCAGTGGAACAGCCGTTTTGGGAGCAATCTGAACATCTATCACTGGCCGGGGCAGGTGGCTGGACAGATGCTCAACCGGTGGCTCGCTCACTGTACAGCCATTCAGGAAGAGAAGAAAAAGGATCACCGGCAATATGAAATAATCACTCCATGATACCCCAATTCTTTTTACCATCCTGTTTTTGATCCTCTCCTTTCTGCTTCAACAGCGCCAATTATCCATCTGATCATAAAATGGCATGGATCATTCCTGGTCCTGAAGCTTATCATAGGTAGTTGGCTCAGGTCCTTCCATTCTGGCTTCCATCTGATGGGTATCAGCATTGATCATGGACTCTACGGTATTGGTCCTGGCAATCTCGGCCATGGCAACAGAGATGAGCCTGCCAGTTCCTATCTCAATCAATCTGATGTTCACTATTACGGAGGAATCAGTAAGCCCGTAAGTACCCACCAGGACTGCACTGGCTTCCAGCTCCTTTGCCAGCTCGGTTACATTCCTGCTCAGGGCCATCTCTCCCCGCCTCGGGATCGCCACAACTCCATCCATCTGCCTGATATCCCTAATATCTGCCCCCTTCCGGAACAGTTCGGAACTGATGGACTCAGACAGAACTCTTCCGAATCTGGAGGAAACGCTCAGATTGTCTATGGAGACTGACGAGGTTACTATCATGGGATAGCCATTGGTTATATCCTGCCTTGCGTTTTGCTGGAGCTGACATGCCAGCCCCTGGGCCAGGTTAAAAATGGTCGGGAAAACATGACTCATGGCCACAGCACTGCTGCTGGCAGATTCAGCACCATCTCCGGCACGAAAATCAAATGCTGGGTCATGGATAGTATGCCTTCCTGGACCCGAACAGCCTCCTGCCATGAGAATACCCAAAATGAGCAGCAGATTCATCCAGCCGGCTGCAGCACTTTTTCTGGTGCCAATATGATCTTCTCTCATGGGCAACATATCCCTTTTATTTCCAGAACGTATTAAATGTAACGATTCCACCGGCAAGATTCTGAGTGTCACTGCTACTTCTCCATTGATGAAAGGACCTCCACATCATGAAGCTGATCCCAGGCCTTGATGGGGACTCTTTTGACTCTGCCTGTGTTTCGCGCAGGGGCAGAGGATGGCCAAAGCATCCGATCGATAAGGTGATCCCGTCTCATTATCTTCAAGGCGGATGAGACCACCATATTGTCCGCACTGGAAATAAGCCTGGCGTTTGTAAAGAGATATCCACCCCTGGTAACATAAGTGCCTACCAATACATAGTTTGCATTGGAGCGCCTGGCGATCTCCCTGACCTGGCGGGACAAGCCGTATTCTCCATACTTCTCCTTTATCATGATGGAATCGGTACGTCTTAGCTCGACCACATGAAAGCCTGCCCTCTGGAGCTCCCCCATGAGCTGTTCTGCCACATAACGGCCATAAGGACAGGTACGGTAAAGATCGTTCAGGTCCACAAAGGTTGCAACGGCTATGGGATAACCTGCAGCTATTTCTCCGTTGAAGTTCTCCAATATCTGGGTGGCAATATCGTGGATCTGAAGGTTGAGATGAGATGCCTCATCCATAGGGTTGATAAACTCCACAGTACCGGGGCCAGGGGCACTGACATCCATGACACTGGGATCAGCCTTGATACCAGACTGAACAGATCTGGAGAGGGACGATGCAGATCCTGTTTCCTTAGTCAACTTGGCATAGCCATCCTGGCCGGCTCCAGCAGTTTCAGCCTCTCGATAACTGCCGGTCTGCAACAATTTTGCACCGGATTCATCCGACACAGAGGATTCAATACCAGGGGAATTGGCACCTGATAACGCCGTTTCTTTCTCTGCCGGGACCGTAGTGACCTGGGCACAGCCAGCAAAGAACAATGGGAGTGCAGCCAGTAATGAGAGTGGCCATTGGTTCCATTTTCTGTTACCAGTATTTGCGGACATATATCCATACCTCCTGGAATTCATGGACTGAATAGTGGGACAATCAATGGAATGTCTCAATTTATGAGATCGATGAAAGTGAAAAAGATCATCTGTAATAGTCAAAGGGCAGTGGCCTGTCCTGAACTACTGCAGGAGCCATTGCTTTCCCAGCATTATTCTTTCTAAGTATCATTAGATTGTAAGTTACATAGCTTGGAGGGGCTGGCCTGACCACGGCTGGAGGCACTCCAACCTCTGGCCGGACAGTCCCGTAGTTGCTCTGCCATCCAGAGGGATAGGCAACTCCGTAACCATCTCCGTAACCATACGGGCCGCTGCCATCAGGGCCATCTCCTACAAATGCCCCATGCATGGATTTCAACACGGCTTCCGGTACTGCTATCACCGCCCTGGCCAGGTTATGCAGCACACCTTCTCCAGGTTTCTGGGCATGACAGATGCCTTCCAAGAAACCGATGAAAAATAGGCCCAGAATCAACAAGCAAAATAGGGAACCACTGTTGGTTCGCAACTTCATATCTCCCTCCGCTTAAATCAAGCAATAAAGTGCTGCAATATGCCTGCCTCAAAAACGATAAACTGATATCTATTGTAAAAACAACAGGTTATACTCCAGCAACTCCGCAACAATGAGACAAGGACAAAGACAGAGGTAATTTGTTCAGCCTTTAACAAGGCAAAACTTTCCTCCTTATTCCAAAATCGGCAGATGAGACCAAAACCTCAAAACAAAATGGGGACAGGCGAATTATTCAAGCTCTCCACATTGCAGGCCGATTCCATTTGTAGCAGGCGACTATAAATCACCATTGGATGAACTTCTGCCTGACACTACGGCTGAAGATATCAACAAAATTGGAAAGGAAGGTTTTTCAGTTATGCCCCGCATTCCTAGATTGCTGGTCAAGGGAGAACCTGCTGTCTACCATGTGATGTCCAGAACGGCCCTGGACGGCTTCGTGCTGCAGAATCCAGAAAAGGATCGCCTGCTTCAGATTATCCAGCAAATGAGTCAAGTCTTTTTCGTAGAGGTTTTGGGCTTCTGTATCATGGGTAACCATTTTCATCTGCTGGTTCGAATGCTTCCTGCTGATTTCTATGATGATCATGAGATGTTGAGACGGTTCACCATTTATTATGGCCCTGATATCCAACCCGTTGTGACAGAGGCAAAGCTGAAATCACTCAGAGAAAAATGGTCAAGTCTCTCTGAATATATGAAGGAGATCAAACAGAGATTTTCCAGATATTACAATAAGAAGCATGATCGCAGGGGATATTTCTGGGGAGACCGGTTCAAAAGCGTCATTGTAGAAAAAGGAGACACCCTTATCAACTGCCTGGCATATATCGACCTCAATCCTGTCAGGGCTGGAATCTGCAAGAAACCTGAGGAGTATCCATGGTCTTCACTGGGATATCATGCCCATACTGGAAACAATAAGGGATTTCTTTCCACAGACTTCGGACTGTCCGATTATCAGGAACTGGATGATGCAAGCCGTCTTATATCATACAGAAGATTTGTATATGAAAAGGCTGGCATTTCAGAGATCAAAACCGAAGCACCTGCCCACGCAGACACAGAGGCAAAAATAAGCCGTTTCTTGAAACGCACCCGCTACTTCACGGACAGCACGGTCATCGGTACCAAGGAATTCATTGCCAATGCCTTTTCCCAATTCAGCGAACATTTCAGATACAGGCAGAGAAAACGACCAATTCCAATAAAAGGCCTGGCAGGAATCTATTCCCTTAAGAGGCTTTCTGAATAGACCAGCTGTCCGGTACCATTTTAAGTCATGTGCCGCTTCATTTCATAACTATTCTTTATATCAAAACCTGTTAAAGCAAGGGGAAGAGGAGGGAACACGACCAGCTCCTAAGCAAATCATATCATACTTACTGGTTTGCCTTGCTTGCCCAGTCAATCTGAAAAAAACCGCTGATAAACCCCACGATGAACAGCAGCTAACAACCACCCAAACAAAAAACAACTAATTTTCAATATGAGAGCACATCACCCCCCCCATAACACGGCAGTTACCCAATAGAACTGCTATCTTTCTCTCATCAAAGAGCTGAACAGTTTACAACTACAACACATTTAACTCGATATAGAGGATTCGCCTGTCCATATTAATTTTAAATACTGTGACCAGTTCTCCAGGGCCCTTTTTGAATAAGCCTCATAACGTTTACGCTTAGGCATCCTCTTTTTCAAAGGAGGAAACAATCCAAAATTCACATTCATGGGCTGAAATATATCCGGTTTGGCCTGGGTAAGATGGGCTATTAGTGCTCCATGAGCGGTTGTAGCAGGAGGAGGCTGCATCGCTTGCCCTTTGATCTCTTTTGCTGCCCCGATTCCTGCAAGCAACCCCATAGCAGTAGATTCAACATACCCTTCAACCCCACTCAGCTGTCCAGCGAGCAGGATATTGGGCCTCACTTTGAGACGCAAAAATTTGTCTATCACCAAAGGAGCACAAACAAAGGTGTTACGATGGATACTTCCCAAACGAACAAACTCCGCATTCTCCAGCCCTGGGACCATTCTAAAAATCCTGTCCTGCTCCTGGTATTTCAGCTTAGTCTGAAAACCCACCATATTATACATGGTCTCCTGGCGATTCTCTGCCCTGAGCTGCACCACCGCATATGGTTGTTCACCAGTTCTCGGATCTGTAAGCCCGACAGGTTTCATTGGCCCATATCGCAGGGTATCTATTCCGCGCTCAGCCATTATTTCAATAGGAAGACAACCCTCGAAATAACGCGGTTTTTCGAAGCTTCTGAGAGGCACCTTTTCAGCAGCAGTCAAAGCTTCATAAAACCGATGATATTCATCCTGATTCATGGGGCAGTTCAGATAATCTCCCTCTCCTTCCGGGCCATAACGGGACTGTCTGAACACAATATCCATATTTATGGAATCCCCGGCAATTATAGGAGCAATTGAATCATAAAAGGCCATAAAATCAGTTCCGATGAGCTCTCTCAAAGAGTTGGCCAGAGCGTCTGATGTCAGGGGACCCGTAGAAAGAACAACTGGAGAATCTTCTGCTGGGATTTCAGTAATTTCTCTACGAACTATGGAGATAAGAGGATGCTCCTCGAGTTTTCGGGTAATGTATTGAGAAAACAACTCTCTGTCCACAGCATGTGCCTTGCCTGCAGGCACCCGTGTGGCATCAGCTGCCTGCATGATCAGGGAGCCCGCCTGTCTTAGTTCCTCTTTGAGGAGGCCTACTGCAGACGCCAAATTTTCAGAACGCAAACTATTGCTGCATACCAATTCTGCCAGCCCCTGATTCTTGTGGGCAGGAGAAAATTTTATCGGCTTCATCTCGTACAGGAGTACCCTCACGCCTTGCCTCGCAGACTGCCAGGCTGCTTCAGAGCCTGCAAGGCCGCCACCAATGACCAACACCTGTTCCTGTTTTCCTTTTGTCAAAAAATTCATAAAATTATTTCGCCTGTCCCCGTTTTTTCCGTTTTTTCTTTTTTCAACTTCAACTCGATTCAGAAAGTAGTATATTTGAACAATGGAACTATCTTTGCCTTATTTCATCAAAATGGTTGCAGGGCTTATGTCTATCATAAATCCCTTAGGCTCGGTACCAATCTTCTTGGGTCTTAGCAGCGATATGACTGAACCGGAACGAAACCGGTCTGCCAGGATGGCAGCAATAGCAGTCGCCATTATCCTCACTGTATCAGCCCTCTGCGGCAAAGAGATACTCGAATTCTTTGGTATTGGCCTGGACTCCTTCCGGATCGGAGGAGGCATTCTCATTATGCTTATGGCCATCTCCATGCTTCATGCAAAGACCACACATATAAAACATACACCTGAAGAGGCAGAAGAAGCCACTGAAAAGGAGGATATAAGCATTGTACCCCTTGCTATGCCTCTGTTAGCCGGGCCAGGGGCTATAAGTACTGTGATTCTTTATACAAATGACATAGGAGGTCACGGTAGCTTTAAGCTCGTCTCATTCACAGCAGTAGAGACAGCCATACTGACAGTCTCCCTATCAACCTGGCTCTTTCTCAGGCTTGCAGTCCCTATCGGAGATCGGTTGGGAACTACCGGTATCAACGTGGCATCCCGCATAATGGGGCTGATATTAACAGCAATTGCCGTTGAATTCATCGCGACCGGCATGAAGAATATGTTTCCAGGCCTTCTTCATTGACAATTTACCATTCCATGAAACCATCATGATTCACAACTCTTGATCTGCCCTGTTATCCGCTGACGATCAACAACTCAGGCAAAAATTTCTTCTGTCCTGACTACTTCGCCTGTCCCCGATTTTTCCGAATTTCTGCAAGGGTCTCTGCCAGCCGTTCTGAAGCGAATATCAGAGACTCTATATCAAGAATAGAGAGGGCATTCTGGTCGAAGAGAACCTTTACTTCGGCAGAAAATCCATCATCAGGATCGTGGTCCCAGAAATGGATCTGTAAAGGGACCTTGGGCAGGACAGGGACCTGCATGCAGAGATCTGCGTGACATCCATCTGCCTTAACCCCGTCAAGGGTCCGGCATCCAGCTTCAAGTCCCTCTGAATCACCCGTAAAATCAGTGGCTATCCTATCTTCAGTATATTTCTTCAAGGTTACGACCTTTGACATGGAATTGGGGAAGGATTCCAAGCCGGCCCATTGCCCTGACAGCCCCTTGCCACCTCGGAAAAAGATATAATTATACAGAAGGATCTGGTCCCTGGGCTCCAGCTCACTGCCACGGCGGGAAAAGACCCCTTTGGGAGAAACCATTACATCCTGCCCAAGATATCTGAGCTTCATTACTCTCTCTCCACTGTGTTTGATGCACTCTCCACCAAGACCTGGAGCCAGTTCCGACAGATCAAGATCAGCTATCTTCTCCCTGAGTTCCAGCGCAAGAGCGGTGTCAGGATCCAGCATAGGTTGCTGAGAACAGCTCCCCTCTTCCTCAGCTCCACTATCCTTACCTCTCAAGTCCACACCATCTGTGCTGCTGTCTGCATGGATATATGGGCAGAGATCGAGTGCGGCCCTCCGGGTATATACTGCGGCTGCAAATGCCATACATGCAGGAAAACCACATCTCCCGCAGTTATCCTTACGGGTCATATCCAATATATCCAGGACTGACATCGATTCCGTTTCATCTATTTTGTCTATAGTATCAGCCATTTTCCCTGTTTGAATTCAAATATCCCTATCGCGGGACAGCCATTATCAATGTCCAGTAAAGGGTATCGTATCCCTCAGGATCCCTTCCATGGAAACACGCCCCTCCAATCTGCCTGATCCCCTTTGTCATGATATTTTTACAATGTCCCGGACTCTTGAGCCAGGCATTCACAACCTCATCGACATTCTTCTGTCCATAAGCGACATTTTCAGCCCATATTCTTGGCAGATATCCAGTTCTCTCTATGCGTCTCCTTAGAGATTCGCCATCTATCCCTTTATGACTCAATCTTCTCATACTGGCCATTTCGATACTGTGGTTGAGTGCTGCCTTTTCAAGCCTGCGATTCCAGCTAACCCTGCCAGTACTGGAGTAATATCTTGTGCCGCAGAATCTGCCTTGCGATCTGGCCCTGTTCACTGCATCCACCATCTGCATAGCTATGTTTTGACATACAGGAGGCAATGTTACCCCCTTTGGCAGAGAAGAGATCGGCTTGCCCCCTATATCTCTATCAGGAGCTGTGTAACTGCATCCTCCTGCAATGAGAAACATGAAGAGCAAAAGACAAGAAAAAATTTTTGAAAAGATACGATAGGTAACCATGACATTATATAGACAAACAAATTTCCCTGACTGCAATATAACCCCTTGATATAAAAAATTTATAATATCCAAAATGCAGATTACAACACCCGAAACAGAGGAGGGATATCACATCCTGTGCGACTCAGGCATCTCCTTATCTCATCCTCACCAGGGACACTATCCAGCCCGAACCTGGCAAGGCCTTGAGCTGCAAGACAGGAAGCAAATTCCAGGGCCTTAAGAGGATGGTTGCCATAATAGAGTGCCGAGAAAAGTGCTGCAGCAAATATATCTCCTGCACCAGTAGTATCTACCACCCTGCTCGCTGCATGGGCTTCTAAGTCCCAGATGACACCTTGATAATAGGCCTTCGCACCTGCTGCTCCCCGGGTAACCACCAGAAGATCAGTAATTGCGGCCAGCTCCTCTGCCAGACCCCAATCTCTGGCAATATCGTTTTCACTGAGCACCACTGCATGAAAATGGGGCCATGTCTCAATATCGGATGGAGAAACAGCCCTGACTATCCCATTAGCATCTACCTGTCTGAACCACCCTTGGGGATTTGCAACCAGAAAATGCGCAGTCAGACCTGCGAGATCTGCAGGCTCAATCTCATGCAGCACCGGAGCTATATGAACTATATCAGCTCCTGCTGCAGCCTCTTTCAATAAATCAGCAGGGATAGGAAGTGCCTGGCCAGAAACGGTCTGAACCCTGTCTCCCAGACCAGAACAGTGGATCTTCTGCTCGTTACGGAACAGGGTAGTTTGGGATGAAGGCATATTGCAAATGGATATTTCAGGAAAAAACTCCTGGATCTCTGTCTCAGCAGAGGATGTGAGCAGTTCTACCTGAAAACCAAGACGGCTGGCTGTAAGCCCGCCATAGAGTACTGCCCCGCCATAACGGAAACCATCCGGGAACAGATCCCTGGTCAAATGCCCGGCTATGAGATATTTTATATCAGATAATATGTTACCACTCCTTTTTTTCTATGAAAAATATCAGCTCAAACCGGCTACCATGCCAGGCTCCTGTAAAGTCTATCCTGTACCGGATAGATTCCAGGAGATTAGCAGGGCCAGCCGCGAGCTGCAGACTTTGCGCTATGGATAAAGGTATTCCAACCCGTATGTTGTACAACAAATTATACAGCCATATATGATCCTGATCCAACAGTAAAAGAGAGGGAGAAGATTCTGATAGAATTCCAGGTTGTAAAATCCATATTGACCGCAGTGATAATAGGCCTGATGATAGGCATTCAGCGGTCAATCCATCACCTTCGCCAGGATGAACAGAGTTTTGCAGGCACC
>JALSKY010000237.1 GCA_026988585.1 Deltaproteobacteria bacterium | reverse complement strand
GAACAATCAGCCGTGGCGTTTTGCCATTGTAACAGATCCGGATCTGAAAAAGGGATTTGAATCCCTGACCAAATATAGAAAGGTTATAGAGCAGGCCCCTGTACTCATACCGGTATTTATAGACAGGGAGGCAATGTATCATGCTACCAAGGATCATCAGGCCATTGGCGCCTGCCTTCAGAACATGCTTCTCGCTGCCCACAGCATGGGGATAGGAGCAGTATGGCTGGGAGAGATCCTCAAGAGCGCAGAGCAGGTGAGGAAGCTACTGGATCTGCCTGATAACCTGGAGCTCATGGCTGTCATTGCCCTTGGACAACCGGCCAGGAGAGACCAGGTCTCCAGCAGAAAGGAGCTCTCCCAGGTGATAGTCTTCCACAGATAGCCATCTGCTACAGCAAATTGGCCGGAAAAACAGCACCATTCCCTTAAAAGAGGCATCAATCAAAACCGATTTTCTCGCCTTCAGAAAGGGGAACTCCGGTCAGTGCCTCATAAAATACAGTAGCCTCTCCTTCGGAAGAAGCAGAGTGGAAATATGGATGGTTCAGCCTCTTGAAAAAAGGAATTCAGACAAGGAGGGGGATTATGAACAAGAGGGAGAAAAAAAAGCATGCTGCAGCTGCAGAACAGAAATCTGCAGAACAATGTTCCCATGTATGGCAGCCTTTTCGTGACACAAGAATAATATTCGGCATAACCGGCGGGATAGCAGCCTTTCGGGCTGCAGACTATGCCCGGCGTCTCTGCAAGGAGGGAGCAGAAATTACCCCTGTCCTCACTGAAAATGGGGCCAGATTCATCTCTCCCCTCACTCTCTCCGCCCTGACAGGTAAAGATTGTATGATGGATATGTTCCATCATCAGAAGGGAGAGGCAGGCATTCCTCATATAGATATACCGAAAAGGGCACATATCTTTGTGGTCCTGCCTGCAACAGCCAATTTTCTGGCACGGGCAGCCAACGGAATGGCAGACGACCTGCTGACCACAATGCTACTGGCATTTCAGGGGCCGGTGATCATCTTTCCCAGTATGAATCCTGCCATGTACACCCATCCTGCCACAATGAACAACATGAAACGTCTTGCTGAACTCGGTTATCAGGTGGTGGATGCGGAATCTGGAGAGGTTGCCTGCGGTGACCGGGGACCAGGCAGGCTTCCAGGGTTTGAAACCGTACATTTTCAGCTCCGGAAGGCGATCACCTGCCAGACACTCAAGGAGAAACGGGTACTGGTCACTGCCGGTCCGACACGTGAACCAATTGATCCTGTACGCTACATCTCTAACAGATCATCAGGCAGAATGGGGTATGCAGTGGCAGCAGAGGCGGCTGTTCGGGGTGCAGAGGTAACTGTTGTTACCGGCCCCACAACTCTCCCCCCTCCTTCAGGGGTCAGGTGTATCAGGGTGGAGACTGCCCAGGAGATGGCTGAGCAGGTGCTCGGGCTCCAGAAGGAGATGGATATCATCGTAATGGCTGCAGCAGTGGCGGATTACACTCCGGAAAGACAGGAACCATCCAAGATCAAAAAGAGTGGAGAGAAGATCTCCCTATCCCTGAAACGGACACAGGACATCCTGTCAGCACTGGGTAAACAGGTGGCGCCAGGACAAATCCTGGTTGGTTTCTGTGCAGAAACCGAAAATCTGGTTGAAAACGCCAGGAAAAAGCTCTTTGCCAAGGGAATCCATCTGATAGTAGGAAACAATGTGCTGGAAGATGGTGCAGGTTTCGACAAGGATACCAACAAGGTTATTATATTGGACAGGGAGGAGAACCTGACAGAGCTGCCGGTCCTGCCCAAGGAGGAGGTAGCCGATGCCATCTGGCACAAGGTACAGGAACTCATATCTGCCTGAACCCGTTGCTGTACTACTCAGCAGAAGCTGGCTCAGGCCCCTCCAGCCTCCTCCATCTCCCTGGTCCTGGCAGGGGACAGAAGAGATTTCAAATCCTCGAACACCAGGCTTATGGCAGGTATTAGCACAAGTGTAACCACTGTCGCAAAGAGTATTCCAAAGGCAAGACTGATTGCCATTGGCACCAGAAACTTTGCCTGCAGACTCCGTTCCAGGAGCATGGGTGTCAGCCCGAAAAAGGTAGTCAGTGTGGTGAGCAGGATAGGTCTGAATCTGCGTTTTCCGGCAGCCACCATTGCCTCAATCCGTTCCATACCTTTCTCTCTCAGTTGCCAGGCATAGTCCATGAGCAGCAGGGCATCATTGATGACCACACCACACAGGGCTACCATGCCAAAAACGCTCATTATGGAGAGGTCGTAACCAAGAAGCATATGACCCATCACAGCCCCCACCAGCCCAAAAGGGATGGAACACATCACTATTAACGGCATTGTATAACTCCGAAACGGAATGGCCAGCAGGAGATAGATCGCCCCGAGCACAGCCAGAAATCCATATTTGAGACTGCCCATGGTCTCCTTCGATGCCCTGGACTCACCCTCAAGGCTCACCTTGACACCGGGATAAGCCGTCTGGATCTGACGTAAAACACCACCCTGCATATCCATCAAGATCTCCCTGGCATTGGCCCTGGATTGATCCACCGATGCAGTGATATTTACCACCCTCCTGCGATCAACCCTCTTGATGGAGGAAAAACCCTGAACCTCCGTGATTTCTGCCGCCTTTGTTATGGGGATCCTTGATCCATCAGGGGTGGCTATGCGCATATCATAAAGGCTGTAAACAGTGCGGCGCTGTTCCTCTGGATACTTCACCATGACCCACACCTCATTCTCACCCCGCATCATCCTCAGGGCCTCTGCCCCGTAAAATGCAGACCGCACCTGCTGGCCAAGTTGCCAGGCTGTAAGGCCAAGTGCCCGGGCCTCAGGCCGTAACCGGAGCTGAAACTCCCGCTCCCCCCGCTCCAGATCAGATGTGATATCAGTAACCCCGGGATAACGCCCCAGGGAATGAACCACCCTGTCTCTGCAGCTCTCCAATGTATCGAAATCAGGAGCAGAAAGACGGATATGGATGTTGGCGCCCAGCCTCATGATATCGCTTTTGAACTGAATATACTCCACTCCCGGGATGGGCTTTAGACTATCTCTCCAATATGCAGTTATCTCCTTTGCAGAAAGCTTCCTCTGATCAGAAGGGACCAGGTTCATGGAGATTACTGCCTGGCCTGCACCGTTACCTCCTATGGCTGTATATATATGACGAAGCAGTCCTGGTTCCTGCTTTTCGAAATGTCTCACTGTCTCATGCGCAGCCTGTTCAACCCTTTTCACAGCCTGCTGCAGCCTGGAAATGGTAACCCCCGGAACCATCTGTATGGTCACCCGGATGGTGTCGGCCTCTACCCTGGGCATGAAGCTGAATTTTACAATGCCTGCAGCAAGGACTCCTGCCATAAGAACAATGGCAGAAATACCTGCCGCCACTGAGAGATACCTGTATTGCAGCATCCTCTCAAGGGCAGGTGCATATTGTCTGTTTATGAACCATAACAGCTTTCTGGATATCCATATCCTCATGGCAGCAAACATCCTGGCTATCCCTTTACGCCTGGCCTCGACAACTTTCGGAGTGTTCAGATGGGCAGGGAGTATGAGCAGGCTTTCTATCAGGGATATGGCCAGTATAAATATAACTATCTTCGGAATTACTGAGATAAACTTACCTGTACTCCCCTCCACAAACAGCAGGGGAGTAAAGGCGATGATTGAGGTGAGGACCGCGATGACAACAGGCTTTGCCACCTGGCAGGTCCCATCCACCGCAGCATCCAAAGGAGACAATCCCCTCTTTCTGTGTTCAAAGATATTTTCTCCCACTACTATGGCATCATCCACCACGATCCCCAGGGCCATGATAAAGGCAAAAAGGGATATCATGTTTATGGAGACATCCCCCAATGGCATGAGACATATAGCCCCGAGGAAGGAGATAGGGATCCCCATCATAACCCAGAATGCAAGCCTGAGTTCCAGAAAAAGTCCCAGGACCACAAGCACCATACAGAGGCCGAGAGCAGCATTCTTCAACAGGAGATTCCGGCGCTGCTTAAACATATCCGACCTGTCTTTCCAGATGGCGGCATGGATGGAAGATGGCATCCTGGACTGAAACTGCTTGAGCACCATCTTCACTGTACGGGATATCTGCAACGGCTTTTCATCACCTGTACGGAACACCTCCAGCATTGCGGCTGGCTGGCCGTCAAAACGGGAGAGCAGATCCAGGTCCCTGAAAGAATCCTCTATCCTGACTATGTCGCCGAGATACAACAACCCGAAATCACGAGTAATCACTGCTATCTTTCTGAAATCCCTGGCCCAATACTTCTTTGCCTTGGTACGGATACGGATACGATCCCCTTCCGTCTTTATCTCTCCGGCCGGGACATCCTGGGCAGACTCCCGGATCAGACGGGCTATCTCGGAAAGGGTTATGGAATAACGACGAAGCAGATCTTCAGGCACGGATATGGTGATCTCATGAGGGCGCACACCAGTCAACTCCACCTGGCTCACACCATCCTGGGATAGCAGTTCATTTCTGAGCTGTTCAGCCCAGTATCTCAAAGCATGCTCCGAGGCATCACCATACAGGGCAATGTAGAGAACCTGTCTCTTTCTCACCAATTTCCTGATGAGCGGCCTCTCTGCAGCCTCCGGGAAGGTGGAGATCCTGTCAACAGCGTTCTTTATATCCTGGAGAATCTGATCCGTGTCCTCCCCGGGCTCCAGCTCCACATATATCCTGCCATATCCATCTGCCGCAGTGGAACGCACCTCCCGGATTCCTGTAATACCCCTGACAGCATCCTCCACCTGAAGGACAATCCCCTCCTCGATATCCTCAGGCCCGGCTCCAGGGTAGTTTACCGAGATCTCGATAATATCCAGTTCTACATCGGGAAAGATCTCCTGTTTGACCAGTCCGGCAGAAAAGAGCCCGCCAAGAATCAGGGCAAGCATCAACAGGGTAGCAGCCACATGGTTGCCAGCCATCCATGCAATGACTTTGCGCCCCATCTAACGGGCCCTCTGACCAGGAAAACTCCTGCCTCGGAATTCCGTGCCGGCAAGTTCTGCTACCAATACAGCCATCCCATCTGCAGCCCCACTTACAGGAGAGATGACCACAAGATCTCCCGGCTCCACCATACCCTTTATCCAGACCATTCTCCCATAATGGTGAAGAACCTGGACATCTACAATCTCAAGGTGGCCAATCTGCTTTCCATCCTGTTCCCTCAGCTCCCTAACCAGATAGACTTTGTCTCCCTTTCTTATGGCGGATTCAGACACCCTGCATGCACCTGGCGGTGTTGCAACCTCTATGGTTGCATCCACAAAGGTCCCTACAGGCAGCTTCTGACAGGGAGGAGATGAATTGAGGCAGAAGGGATCATCCAACAGCACGAACAGATCCACAAGCCTGGTTTTGCTGTCCACATATGGGGCAATCCTGTCGATCCTGGCCTGCAAATTCATACCCAGGCCTGGCACATGGATCTTTACCAGCGGATTCCCATCATCCTGTTTCTCCTTGATGGCGCCGAGCCACAATATCTCCTGTTCCTGGACAGGCAGAACTATCTCGACCTGATCCGAAAAGACCAGTTCCGCCACCTGGCTCCCGCTCTTAACATATTGGCCTGGCTCAACAGACTCACTCTTTACATAACAGTTGAAAGGGGCAGTAATTCTGGTACGGGACAGATTGACCCGGGCCCTTTCCACCTGGGCCCTTGCAGAAGCCACCAACTGTCTGGCATTCTCCTGTTGAGGCTCATAAAAGACCAGAGGCAGGGGTTTCTCTCCAGGAGGATGTTTCATCAGTTTCCATTCCCGCCTGGCTATCTCTGCCTGGGCCTTTACTTTTTCCAGATCCAAAAGGGCCTTGGTGAGTTTTGCCCTGGCCTCCTCCAGGGAGCTCTTGTAATCGGTATCATCAATCTTGAAGAGCAGGTCACCCTTTTTGAAGAAGTTTCCCCGCACAAAATCCGGATCGATCCAGGTGACGACCCCTGAGACCTGGGGAACCAGTTTGACCTGATATTTCGGATGGACACTGCCTGTTGCATGAACAGGCATCAGGTCCCCGCCCTTTTGAACAGAGGTCACTGCTACCGGAACAGCAACACTCCTTTCCGGGAGTTTCCTGGGAGCCTTGCCATGCTTCACCATGAATAGCGCTATTGCCACTGCTCCAGCAACCATGATTACAGGGGCTATCCGGATCAGCCACCTTCGGAATGCTCCTCGATCCGCTGAGATCATTGTCTTCTCTCCTTCATCATGGCCTCTGCTTGCTTATCCATCCAGTGCCCTCCTGCAACCCTGGCCAGGGTGATCTGACTCAAAATGAGAAGATATCTCTTTGCTACCATCTCCTGGGCGACAGACTGGAAACTGGTCTGGGCCTGAAGTACAGGCAGAAAGTCTGAAAGTCCGAAACTGTAGCGAAAAATCGAAATCTGTGCCGAATTTTTAAGATCAGATCGGCGTCTTTCAAGATATTTTAGATTTTCCCTGATAGCGTTTTCGGCCAACATTGCATCCTCTACCTCCTTAAGGGCAGCAAGCACCGCCTTGTGATACTCTGCAGCAGCCTTTTTCAGCCTGGCCCGCTGGATATCAGCCTCCCTGAGCAGCTCCCCGCCCTGAAATACCGGCTGGGTGACAGATCCCAGAAGTTTCCAGATGGCCCGTTCATAGTCCAGGAGATTGCGTGGCTTAAAATTGTCAGAGTTGATACCGAAACTCAGATCCAGTCTTGGCAGAAGATCTGCCATGGCCTGGGCGACCTTGCGATCCTGAGCATAGAGTCTGAGATATGCGGCCTGTACATCAGGCCTCTTCTGAATAACAGATGCAGGGGAACCTGGATCCACTCTGAAATCCAGGGCAGGCAGGAGCTCAGCCATCTCTGAAGAGTCGATCCGCTTCATCAGTGCCTTCCTGTATCCATCTAACCCCTCTGGGGTCTTTCCCAGCAGTATGGCCAGGGCATTTAAGCTTGTCTCCAGGTCCTTTTCCATCTCCGGAAGGGCTGCCCTGTTGGCCATAAGATTCTGGGATGCCTGATATACATCTAAGGCAGAGACCAGACCATTTGCATAGCGGAGACGAACCAGCTCCAGGGTCCTTTCAAGCTCCCGAACTATATTTTTCTGAAGCCTGATACGCTCCAGGTCTGCAAGCACCTTGAAATGGGTAGAGGCTATATCTGCAGAAACAGTTAAAATGACCCCTTTGAGATCTTCTCGTGTGGCCTGCTGCTGAAGACGTTTCTCCTTTCTGTAATTTCTAAGCCTCTGAAACAGATCTATCTCATAAGATGCAAAGGCATCATAAGAATAGTGATCATCTCCCTTGTCTCCAACCCCTGTCCTCCCGGCATCAAGGGAGATCTTCACCCTGGGCCAAAGGGTTGAGCCTGCCTTTTGCAGGGCGGCATCTGCCTCTTCCAGCCTGGATAAGGCTATTTCAAGGTCGAGATTACCGGAAAAGGCCTGCTGAACCAGCATGTTCAGCAGGGGGTCACCGAACCGGAACCACCAGTATTCTGTGTCCTGGAGATGAAGCTGCGGTGCCAAGCCACGATCTGCCCTAAATGCCTTGGGAGGAACGCCCTGTTCAGGCGGCAAATCTCTGTACACGGTACAACCATAGAGATCAAACATGAGAAAGAGCATCAGTAACGGACGCACGAGGTAAGCTATTGATCTTCTCATCACAGGAAAGCCAAATATATCTGATCCACCATAGAGATAACAGGCTCATTCTCCATGATCACCCTCCCGGCCAGAAGGGAAAAGGGACAACTGGCGTGGAACTCTCTGTTTATCGCTACTTTTGCATGATGAACTGCATAGATCAGCCATAGCGTTATCTGTCTGCTCCCTCTGCCGGTAAACTATCCCGGTGTTCCCGGTTATTGTCCGGATCCTGCCATAAACCCCGTCATGGCCGGGCACCAGATCTATCCTCTCCTGCCGCATATTCATGATACCCTGTGCCACTTTGTCAGGAAGCATCTGTCTTAGATCATCCTCAGGGGCCCAAAGCAGCAGTTCCAATTCCGGACCAGCCATCTCCACCAATTTCAAATATTCACGGCGAACCCTTGCAGTTATACTCTTGACGCCAAAGGCCTCGGCAATGATCTCTTCGAGAGGCACCAGATGAACCGATGGAAGGGCGCAATCCGGCAGAAAACCTTCAGGCCGGTCTGCAAGCTGATCCACCCGGTTCAGCACCCCTATTGTAAGCGGCCGGTTGCACACAGGACAGATCCCCTGGTGAGTCCTGGTCTCTGCTGGTGAAAAACAGATATTGCATCCACGGTGACCATCGAAATGATACTTTCCCTCCTCGGGGAAGAACTCGACTGTGCCCATAAAACCCTCTTCAGGACTCTTCATGGCCTGGATCAGGTGTGGATAATCCAGTTCACACGAGAAGACATTGGCCTCCCTGGCCAGTTTCCAAGGGGAATGAGCATCTGAATTGGAGATCAGGGTATATGAATCCAGTGCAGAGAGGCGCCAGTTCATCTGCTGATCTGATGAGAGCCCTGTCTCAAGGGCATGAATATGTTCTGTTTCCTGTCCAAAACACTCCTCTATGGAATCAAACCCTGACTTGGCCCCAAACAGGGAAAACCATGGCGTCCAGATATGTGCAGGAACGACAAAACATTCCGGATCTTCAGCCATGACCAGACGCACCAGGTCACTGGCAGAAAATCCGAAGATAGGCCTGCCATCAGAGGAGATGTTGCCCACCTCCTTCAACCGCGACTGTATCCCCTGAGCAGTCTCTATGCTCGGTGCAAAAAGGAGTGTATGGATACGGCGTCCCTTGTTGTTTTGGGTGTAAATATTGGCCACCTCTGCGGTCAGGATGAATCTTGGCCCATCTGGCCAGCTCTTCAGAACATACAATCCAGACTCAGCCGGCATTAACTGGTCTTTGAGGTCACGGAGATATCCCGGATGGGTGAAATCACCTGTGCCAATCACCTTCAAACCCTTTTTATGGGCCACCTCTGCCAGGCCCTGTGGAGTCATATCCATAGAGGTTGCCCGGCTGTATTTCGAGTGGATGTGAAAATCAGCAAAAAAGACAGACCTGGGCCAGGGCGGCCACTCCTTTCCAATACTCATCAGATTCTCCTGCTCCATTTTCCTCCATGAAAGTAGTGAAAGAGTAACAGCCTTAATAAGGCTATTCAATCGGAACCTTGATACATAGACAACAAGGTCTCTTCCATCACATGAGGTAAGTCTTCCAACACTATCATAGACTGAGCACACCCGCTGTTCATGTGCCTTGCAGGTCTCTCCATAAGAAAAGAGTGTTAGCAACA
>JALSKY010000236.1 GCA_026988585.1 Deltaproteobacteria bacterium | reverse complement strand
CTCGTGAAGATTGTTGACAGAAAAATTGATCTGTCTGCATTGAAAAAGACGACGACATTCAAGGGAAGGTCGAAAAGGCCGGGGAGGCCTGCAGGAGCAGCTCCTAAGAAAAAGGCCCCTGCAAGAGATGTTTTACCTGAAACAGGTGCTCCTCCCATGGCCCCTGCACCTGAAGGCTTGCCTTCCAAGGGAAAGAAGAAGGGCAAAAGGGTGGTGAAAGCCGCTGAATTTGGTGGTGGAAAACGCCGTAAGCCCGTGAAACAGAAGGGCAGGAAGGCGTCCATTCATGAGATTCTCAGGGAGGAGGCCGGTTATTCCCGGGGTGGCAGAAAGTCTGCCAAGGCCAAGGCTCGTGACCAGCAGCAGAAGCATGCCGGAACAGCGCCAATCCGTGCAGAGAAACGCAAGATCGTTATGAGCGAGACCATTCAGGTGAGCGAGTTTGCCAAACGGATGGGAGTAAAGCTCAGTGATATCATTATGAAGCTGATGGGTCTTGGAGTAATGGTGACAGCCAATCAGACCATTGATTTTGATACTGCATCCCTCGTGGCATCTGAATTCGACTATGAGGTGGAAAAGAAGAGCATAGCGGAAGATATAGTTCATGAGATAGAGGAGGCTGCCCCAACAGGGGAAGGCAAGCCAAGACCTCCAGTGGTGACTGTCATGGGTCATGTTGACCATGGCAAGACTACTCTTCTGGATGCCATAAGGGATGCTGATGTAGCTGCTGGAGAGGCAGGCGGAATTACCCAGCACATAGGTGCATACCAGGTGGAACTGCCCGCTGGAGACAAGGTTACATTTATCGATACTCCCGGTCACGAGGCCTTCACCTCAATGCGTGCCCGGGGGGCCCAGGTTACAGATATCATCATTCTTGTTGTGGCTGCTGACGATGGAGTAATGGCACAGACCAGAGAGGCCATCGATCATGCAAAGGCAGCAGGGGTGCCCCTGATTGTTGCCGTGAACAAGATTGACAAGCCTGGTGCAAATCCTGACAGGGTAAAGACAGAGCTTTCCGAGCTTGGACTTGTGCCGGAAGATTGGGGAGGTGATACCATATTCGTGAACATCTCTGCCAAGAAAAAGATAGGTATAGATGAGCTACTGGAACTCATGACCCTTCAGGCCGAGGTTTTGGAGCTCAAGGCCGATCCGGACCGTCCTGCCATGGGGCATGTTATCGAGTCCAAGCTTGATAAAGGACGCGGGCCTGTAGCAACGGTGATTATACAGCAGGGCACTCTGAAGGTGGGAGATGCAGTGGTCTGTGGGCTTCATTATGGCAGGATTAGGGCCATGGTCAATGACAAGGGCGAGAATGTCCAGGAGGCAGGTCCTGCAACTCCGGTGGAGATTCAAGGGTTGTCTGGTGTTCCGGAAGCTGGAAATGAACTGCTGGTACTCCCCAGTGAGAAAAAGGCGAGAGAGGTAGCTGAGTATCGCCAGAGAAAGGCCAGGGAGGCAGAGCTGGCCAGGACTACCAGGGCAAGTCTGGACAACCTGTTTGAGAAGATACAGCAGGAGAAACTCAAGAGACTTCATCTCATCTTGAAGGCAGATGTCCAGGGTTCTCTCGAGGCCTTGGGAGATTCTCTTAAGAAGCTCTCCACTGACAAGGTTCAAATCGATATCGTGCGTGGCGGCATTGGGGCCATCACTGAATCTGACGTTCTGCTCGCCTCTGCATCTGATGCCATAATAATTGGCTTTAATGTAAAACCGACACCCAAGGCCAAGCAGCTTGCGGAGCAGGAAAACATCGAGATTCGATTCTATGACGTGATCTATCATGCCATAGAGGAGATCAAAGGTGCCATGGTGGGTATGTTGGAACCGGTTTACAAGGAGGTCTTTCTCGGCAGGGCAGAGGTCAGGGAGACCTTCAGGGTCTCCAAGGTCGGTACCATTGCTGGATGTTATGTCCAGGAGGGAACCATTCGCAGGAATGCCAACTGCCGTCTCCTCAGGGACAATGTAGTTGTTTATACAGGCAAGATCGGGTCGCTTCGCCGGTTCAAGGATGATGTCAAGGCGGTCCAGAGCGGCTATGAGTGCGGTATAGGCCTGGAAAATTTCAATGATATCAAGGTTGGCGACGTGATTGAGGCCTATGAAATGGAGGAGGTCGCTCCGGATCTTGGTTTGACTGCTGAAGAGAGCAAGGCAAAGGAAGATGGCGAAAAGGGCCAGGAATAATGGTTGTGGCTGTGGCCAGAGTACATTTTCGGCTTGAGGCCGATTCCCTCAAGGGCAAGCGTAAGGTGGTGAAAAGCGTGGTTCAGAGGGTTCGCAACCGCTACAATGTTGCGGTTTCTGAGGTAGGGCTTCACGATCTGTGGCAATCTGCTGAAATCGGAATCTGTGCCGTTGGTAACAGTGAACCGGTATTGTCTGGGATCATGGAGCGTATCATAACCTTTGTGGAGCAGGATGCCTTGTGCGACATAGTGGACTCGAGCCTTGAGATAATACACATGGGTAAATGATGGATTACGAACTTTTTGATGGCCTCAAGGGGGCTGGAAAATCCTATTCACGCTCAGAGAGGGTGGCGGATCTCCTGAAAGAGGAGATTGCAGGCATGCTGTTTTCTGAGATCAAGGATCCCAGAGTCCAGGGGCTTGTAACCATAATGGCAGTCAAGGTCTCAAAGGATCTGAGACATGCGACACTCTCTGTGTCTGTGCTTGGAGACAGAGAGGCGGAGGAGAGGGCTATTGCAGGTTTGGACAAGGCTGCCGGATTCATCCGTTTCACCTTGGGCAAGCGGCTTAAAATAAAGAGAATTCCTGCGCTCCATTTTAAGATAGACAGGTCCCTGGACGCCCAGGAACATATTGAAAAACTTCTCAGGAACCTGCATGAAGAGCGGGAATCGTGATGTCTATGAACAGTCTCGAATCCATAGCCTCTGCGTTTCGAGAGGCTACCAGCCTGATACTTTCAGCTCATCAGCGGCCTGACGGAGATGCCGCAGGGTCCCTGCTCGGTCTGGCTGCTGCCCTCAGGGAGCAGGGCAGGGATGTGTATCCATATATCCATGATCCCCTTAAGAGGGATCTGATGTTTCTGCCTGGCAGTTCTCATATCTGTAATGAGCTGCCAGGGGATATATCCCGATATGATCTGGTTGTTATGCTGGACTGTCATGAATCTTCAAGGCTGGGTCCTAATGGAGATGAACTGATCCGTCATGCCCGGAAGATTGCAGTTCTGGATCATCATCTCGGAGAGGGACTTTGCAGTTCGGTGTCAGTAGAATGTTTTCAGTTTATCGATCCCCAGGCCAGCGCAACCGGTTCCATCTGTTTGCAGCTTCTGGATCTGTTGGGATGGCCTGTTTCCAAGGAAACCGCGACCTGTCTCTACGCTGCCATAATGACCGACACCGGTGGATTTGCCTACAGCAATACCAGGGCGGAGACCTTTGAAATGGCAAGGCGGCTGGTGGAATATGGGGCAGATCCCTTTTTCGTCTCTTCCAGCATGTTTGAGAACAGGCCATTAGGCCAGCTCCGGATGCTCGGTGAAGCCCTGTCTGGCATGGCGCTTTACTGCCAGGGCCGTTTTGCCCTGATGCAGCTTACTCCTGAGATGTTCAAGAAGTGGGGTTGTGATGATTCTGATGTGGGAAATTTTGTCTCCTATGCCAGATCTGTAGAGGGAGTGGAGGTGGCAGCTATTCTCAAGGAGATGGAGCCGGGACAGATTTCGGTGAGTCTCAGGTCCAAACATTACCTGGATGTTGCGACACTTGCCTCAGAATTTGGCGGCGGCGGTCATTTTCATGCTGCAGGTTTCAGGATCAGCGGGAAGAGGGAAGAGGTGGTTGCCGTGTTGAGAGAGAGGGTTTCCGCCTATTTGGCTCAACATGACCTGGGCCCGGTGACCGCCTCTCAGGTCAGTGTGCAGGAAGGGCGATGATGGACGGAATAGCCGTTTTAGACAAGCCCAGAGGAATTAGCTCCTTTCAGGTGGTCAGCAAGGCCAAAAGGGCCCTGGGTGTCAGGAAGATAGGACATACAGGCACCCTTGATCCAGCTGCAACCGGATTGCTGATTCTGTGTGTGGGCAGGGCCACCAGGCTCGCCCGTTTCATAACCCAGGGTGACAAGGTCTATGAAGGAACCATAACCCTTGGGGTGGAGACTGATAGCTACGATGCCGAAGGGAGAATCATAGCTACAAGAACAGTGCCTGATGATCTGGGCCATGAGTCAATAATTGAGGCTGTCAAGGGGTTGACCGGCACTATCTGGCAGGCACCTCCACCCTTTTCCGCTGCAAAGCACAAGGGTGTTCCCCTTTACAAGCTGGCAAGAAAGGGGATTACGGTGAAGAAGCAGAAGAGAAGGGTCAATATCTTCAGCTTCGACATAATCGGTATAGAGATGCCTCAGATCCATTTCAGGATAAACTGTTCCAAGGGGACATACATAAGGTCCCTGGCTCATGAATTGGGGCAGACCCTTGGTACCGGGGCAATCCTGTCTGAGCTCAGACGTATCAGAACTGGTCATATTACTCTGGAACATGCAACAGATCTCGATACCTTTTGCAAAAAGGCTGATGCGGGCCAGTATGAACAGCTGCTTATCTCTGTTGAACAGGCCACATCCCATGTACCCTGTATATTTGTAAACAACAGAGATGCCATGATGCTTATCCAGGGACAAGGGTTGGGTATCGCTGTATTAAGGGAGTACATAGCAGAACAGGCCCCTGTATATTTCCGTGCAAGGCCGGAGGTGCTCAGGATCATGACCCGGATCAACAGTCAGGAGCAGATGCTTGTTGGTTTCGTGGCATGGCCCTCTCTTAGTGGTGGAGAGATGGAACAGGTTGAGGTATTGAGGAATTGGGCATCTGCCAAGGATTTGGTAGCAGTGCACGCCGGACAGGTTGCAAGCTGTTCCGGTATATCTTTTAGGTAACATCATATAAAAATCGTAGAAAAACCGTACGTTATCAAGGAGGAATTTTGTTGTGGCATTAGATACTGAACGCAAAAAAGAGATTATCGAAAAGTTCAAGACACACGCAAGCGATACCGGTTCACCTGAGGTGCAGATTGCAATTCTCACCACCAGGATCAAGGAGCTCACTGAACATTTTAAGGTGCACAAAAAGGATCATGCATCCAGACGCGGGCTTCTGAAACTTGTTGGCCAGAGAAGACGTCTGCTGGACTACCTGAAGAGCAGGGACATCCAGAGATATCGCAAGATCATCGGTGAACTTGGGATCAGGAAATAAGGTTTGTCCAGTGTCAGTGTCAGGAAGCTGGTATGCTCCTGCCATGTTTGAGGATGAAACAGAGACAGAGATGGTATCAGGTATCAAAAGATAAGGCTTAGAGAATATGTATAAAGCAGAAACAGAGATAAACGGCTTTCCCTTTGTTATGGAGACCGGCCGGCTTGCAAAACAGGCCAATGGTGCGGTTAAGGCAAGTTTCGGTGAGACGGTAGTCATGGCAACAGCCGTAACTTCAGGGCAACCTCGGGAGGGCATTGATTTTCTGCCTCTCATGGTTGATTACCAGGAGATGTACTACAGCTCAGGACGCATTCCTGGCAACTACTTCAGGAGGGAGATAGGCAGGCCCAGTGAGAAGGAGGTGCTCTCCTCCCGTTTTATAGACAGGCCTTTGCGTCCACGGTTCCCTGAAGGTTACACCTATGATACGCAGATTATTGCCTCTGCCCTTTCTGTGGATCCTGAGATAGATGCGGATGTGGTGGCGATTACAGCGGCATCGGCTGCCCTCTGTGTATCAGATATCCCGTTTGATGGGCCAATCGCTGGCATAAGAGTGGGGCGGGTGGATGGCGAGTTCATCGCAAACCCGACCAGGAGTCAGTTGATGGCATCTGATATGAATCTTGTGGTTGCCGGATCAAAGGATGCTGTTGTCATGGTGGAGGGACACGCCTCAACCCTGCCGGAACAGGATATTCTTGATGCCATCATGTTTGGTCATGAGGCAATTCAGCCTCTGATAGATATGCAGGTGGAACTGATGGAAAAGGCCGGCAAGGAGAAGTTTCAGGTGAGCAGGCCTGAAATGGATGAGGAGCTGGCTGCCAAGGTCAGGGAACTTGCCAGTGAAAAACTTGATAAGGCAATCCGTATCCCCACCAAGATAGAGCGTAGCCATGCCAAGAAACTGGTGAAACAGGAGGTAGTGGAGAGGATAAACGAGATAATGCCAGATCGGGAGAAGGAGGTTGGCTCCATCCTCAAGGATCTGGAGAAGGAACTCATGCGCAATATGATTCTCAGGGAGAAGAAGAGAATAGATGGCAGAGGGTTTCAGGATATCCGACCCATCACCTGCTCTACAGGTGAACTCCCCAGGACACATGGTTCCGCAGTCTTTACCAGGGGAGAGACCCAGGTGCTTGCAGTAGCCACCTTGGGCAGTACCGAGGATGAACAGCGCATAGAGTCCCCTGCTGGCCAGGAATTCAAGCACTTCATCCTTCATTACAACTTCACCCCCTTCAGCGTTGGAGAGGTGCGTCCCCTGAGGGGACCGGCCCGGCGTGATATAGGACATGGTGCCTTGGCTGAGAGGGCCCTGGCAGCAGTGATGCCCCTGCCTGAGGATTTTGTCTATACGGTCAGGGTAGTGTCTGAGGTCCTGGAGTCCAACGGTTCCTCATCCATGGCAACGGTATGCGGAGGTTGTCTGGCCATGATGGATGCAGGAATTCCTCTGAGAGACGTGGTTGCAGGAATTGCCATGGGGCTAATTCTGGATGAGGATTCCGGTGATGCCGTGATTCTGTCCGATATCCTGGGTGATGAGGATCATCTCGGAGATATGGATTTCAAGGTTGCTGGCACAGAGGAAGGGATCACTGCTCTCCAGATGGACATAAAGGTTTCCGGAATATCGCGAGATATTATCCACAGGGCCCTTGTCCAGGCGAAGGATGGCAGGAGCTTCATTCTTAATCGGATGAAGGAGGTGATGCCTGAGCCCAGGACCAAGCTATCCAAATATGCACCTGTATGTACAGATCTCAAGATAAAACCTGAAAAGATAAAGGATGTTATCGGTCCTGGAGGGAAAATTATAAAGAGTATAATCTCTGAGACCGGGGTAAAGATAGATATAGATGATACCGGCACTATCCATCTGTTCAGCACCTCTCCTGAGGCTGCTGAAAAGGCCTTGGAGAGGATTAACCAGATCACAAGGGAACCAGAGATTGGTGAGGTGTTTGAGGGCGTGGTGAAAAGGATAGAGAATTACGGCGCCTTTGTAGAGATCCTGCCCGGAAAGGATGGCCTGCTTCATATATCCCAGATAGATAATAAGAGGGTAGAAAACGTCAGGGATTATTTTAAGGAGGGGGACAAGGTACAGGTAAAGGTGATCGATATAGATAATCAGAACCGGATCAAGCTCTCCCGTAAGGCATTGCTCTAATATCGAGGTGTTTTTTATGGAAGACAATGTCTTTCTCAGGACCGTTCTGTCTAACGGAATCAGGGTGGTCACTGAATATGTCCCTGGGACTACGGCGGTGTCCGTTGGAGTTTGGGTTGACGCAGGTTCCCGGGATGAACCCGCTGCCCTTAGCGGCATAAGTCACTTCATCGAACATATGATATTCAAGGGCACTAAAAAACGAAGTGCCCTTGAGATTGCCAAGATTTTTGACAGGCTTGGCGGGTTTTCCAATGCCTTTACCTCCAAGGAGATCACCTGTTTTCATGCCAAGGTATTGCAATGTCATCTTGATACCATTCTTGACCTGCTGGCAGATATATTTCTCAACTCTGTTTTTCATCCTGAAGAGATCATGCGGGAGAGGCAGGTTATCCTGCAGGAGATAAGCATGGTTGAGGATTCGCCTGATGATCTGATACATGATCTCTTTACCAGGAATTATTGGAAGGGAAACGGGGTCGAGCGTTCCATTCTCGGGACTCCTGAAACCATATCTTCCATGAGCTCAGAGATGCTCAAACAGTATGTACATGACTGTTATGTGGGAGAACGGCTGGTGATAGCTGCAGCCGGGGCAGTAGAACATTACGATTTTGTCTCAAAGGTAGAGAAACTCTTCTCTGCTGTCCCTGCAAGTTCCAAAGTTCTCAAGACCCGTCAGGAGCCGGAGCCCCATTTCGGTTTCTGGTCCCATGAAAAGGATCTTGAACAGACCCATATCCTCATGGGAGTGCCTGGCCCTTCAGCCGGTCATCCTGAGAGATACAAATATCTGCTAATGAATGTAATCCTTGGCGGATCAATGAGTTCCCGGCTCTTCCAGGAGATAAGGGAGAAATATGGGTTGGCCTATGCGGTATACTCCTTCCTCTCCAGTCTTGAAGATTGCGGGGTTCAATCTGTCTATGCAGGAACTTCCCCGGAACATGTTCTGAAACTCCTGGAGCTGATCCTTGTCGAGATGGAGAAGCTCGCTGAAAACTCCCTTGATCACCAGGAACTTGCTGCAGCCAAGGATCATGTCAAGGGTGGGCTCCTGCTCACAGCAGAAAACAGCGATTCCAGGATGAGTAAGATAGCCAGGGATGAACTGGTACTTGGCAGGTTTGTTCCATATCAGGAACTGGTTGAAAAGATCCATTCCGTATCCAAGGAGGATATACGGCAGTGTGCAGAGGATTGCCTCTCCAACGGTATGGCAGTCACCCTGCTGGGAAAAATTCCTGCAGGCCTGGAGGAAAGGGCCCTCAAACTTTTTAAAAACAGGTTGAACTGATGGATTGTATCAGATGTCCTGTAAAACGACTTCCCCATGGGGAGGGGTTGCCTCTACCGGAATATGCCACTGCCGGGGCTGCAGGCCTGGATCTCCTTGCCGCAGTAGAACAGGAGATAGAGCTTTCTCCAGGAGATATTGTACTGGTGCCTACAGGTCTGACTATGGCCATACCTCAGGGTTATGAGGTCCAGGTACGGCCCAGGAGCGGTCTTGCAGTGAAACATGGGGTGACTCTGGTGAATGCCCCTGGTACCATCGATTCAGATTACCGTGGAGAGGTGAAGGTAGGTTTGATAAACCTTGGTAAAACACTGTTTACCATTGAAAGAGGTATGAGGATTGCCCAGATGGTCTTTGCTCCTGTTGTCCGGGCAGAGCTCATTGAACAGGATGAACTGTCTATGACTCTCCGGGGTCAGGGCGGTTTTGGGCATACAGGAATAAGGTGATCTTCTGAGTGGAGCGGCTTCGGGCTGTGACCTGCACGGTCTTCTGACAGAGCTGGCTGATAACGGGCGTCCCCTCTATCACATTGTTGCAGCCTGCTGCTCTCCTGTTGACAGGTTTCCGGTTCTGAATAGAAATATCTCGCCTCCCGTTTCTGCCTGAAATAACCTCAGTGCCTTCTGTTTTGCCAGTTCCAGCAGTGCCA
>JALSKY010000235.1 GCA_026988585.1 Deltaproteobacteria bacterium | reverse complement strand
TGATTTTCAGAAAAAAAATTGGGCCTTCCTTGCCCTTGTGATGTGACTCCTTATCTTTTGGTTGAAATAGTAAGAGAGCAGGGAGGATTGATGTGGAAAGGAAGATTGGTTATTGGGAGGCTTTGTCTATAGGCATAGGAGGTATGATAGGAGGGGGTATATTTGCTGTTCTCGGGTTGACGGTTCTCCTGTCAAGGGGCGGGGCACCAATTGCCTTCCTTATTGCTGGACTGATAGCCCTGGTCACTGCCTATTCCTATGCAAAACTCTCTGTGAGATTTCCCAGCGAGGGTGGGACAATAGAGTTCATAGTCAGGGCATTTGGTCCGGGAATCTTTTCTGCCTGGCTCAATACACTGCTTCTTGCCAGCTATATCATAATGCTTGCCCTCTATTCATACGCCTTTGGCAGTTATGGGGCAGTGCTTATCTTGGGGAGTGAGTACATTCTGGCAAAGAAGATCCTTACTGCATCGGTTATTCTGATCTTTACCATTTTAAATCTCATGGGAGCATATATAGTAGGGAAGGTAGAGGATTATATGGTTGCCTTTAAGGTGTTTATTCTCCTATTTTTTTCCATGATCGGATTCCTAACATTTGATCCGTCCAGGCTGTCCCCCATACATTATCCAGATTTTTTACATCTGTTCACAGGTGGACTCATAATATTTCTAGCCTATGAAGGTTTTGAGCTGATAGCCAATACGGCTGGTGATGTAAAAGATCCAGATATCGTGTTGCCCAGAGCCTTTTACTCGGCAGTTCTTTTTGTGATTTTTATCTATGTCCTGGTGGCCATGGTGGCTGTGGGTAATCTGGATTATCAGGAAGTGATAAAGGCAAAGGATTATGTCTTGGCTGAGGCTGCGAAGCCGTTTCTTGGCAGGACTGGATTTGTGTTGATCTCCATAGCAGCCCTTGTATCCACAGCATCTGCTATAAATGCTACTCTCTATGGGACTGCCAGAATCAGTTATATGGTGGCCAAATTTGGTGAATTGCCAAGGATTTTTACCAGAAAGATCTGGAATGATGCCTATGAGGGGCTTGTGATACTGGCAGTGCTTACGATATTTGCGGCAACACTCTTTAACTTAGAGAATATCTCAGTGGCAGGGAGTCTCGGTTTTCTCCTAGTGTTCGGGGCTGTCAACCTGGCCAATTTCAGGCTTGCAGATCAAACCGGCGGCCATAGAATCATCTCTGGTCTTGGTGCTGCTGCATGTGCTGTCTCTGCCCTCATATTGGTCTTGCACAATCTGCAGACCGCACCAGATTCATTGAAGTCATCTCTTCTGGTAATAGCGGGGACCTTTCTTTTCGAACTGTTTTACAGGGTCACAACAAAAAGGAGACTTGCCGAGTTTATAGATTGGAGGCTCAGGGACAAGGAGAGCTTTCTGGATGAATTCGAGAGATATCTACGACCCCTGTTGCAGGAACTGGAGACCAGGTTCAAGGACGCTAGGGTGTTTCTTCTTGATGATCTTGCCAGAGGGGAGAGATTGCGGGCCAATAAGCTTCATCTCGGCATATCTGTTTCAGAGCAGGTGAGTAAAGAAGAACTGGAACAAAAGACACGGGAGATCAAGGAGTCGATTGGCCTACGGCCCTATCATCCGCTAAAAATCTCCTATATTCCAGTTGAAGATCAGGAAAAGATCCTGGCCCAGGGTGCAAGAAAGATATCCAGAGGGTAGGGGGAGGGATGGTTTGGGATTGGCCACTACCTGTTGGGTATCTCTAAAAATACCCTCTAAAAAAGGAGCCATTTAAAGTTATTTTATAATAATTTGCTTAAATCATGTTGGATAGGGGTAAAAACATGAAGCAGTCAGGCCTATTTGATCTTGAATTTCGTATGAGAAAGATAGACAGCAATGGTGATCTTCTTAAGAGGCTCAAGCAGCTTGTGGACTGGGAGCTGTTCAGGCCTGTATTGAGTGAAATTCGGCAGAAGACAGGAAGTCCAATGCGGGCAGAAAGCCTTTTGATGTGGTTCTCATGTTCAAAACATTGGTTCTGCAGTCTTTGTACAATCTTTCGGACGATGCAACAGAAGCTCAGATACTGGACAGGCTGTCCTTTATGAGATTTTTGGGGCTGACTTTGGGAGACCGTGTTCCGGATGCCAAAACCATATGGGTGTTTAGAGAAGATCTGAAAAATGCCGGACTTTTTCAAGAGCTTTTTGTGACGTTTGACAGGTTTCTGAGGGAAAACGGTTTTGAGGCCCAAAAGGGCCAGATAGTGGATGCCAGTATTGTTTCCGTTCCCAAGCAGAGAAATTCCAGTGAGGAAAACAGGCAAATAAGGGAAGGCAAAAACATAGAGGAATGGTGTCCTAATAAAAAGAGGCAGAAGGACACAGAGGCCAGATGGACCAGAAGGCATGGCAAATCCTATTTTGGCTACAAGAATCATATTTCCGTAGACGTCAAATACAAGCTTGTGAGGAGGTTTGAGGTAACGGATGCCGCTGTCCATGACAGCCAGGTTTTCCAGTATGGGGAGATTCGGCCTATATGTCCGTGGAATATCTCTTTTATCTTGGGATAAATGGTTTTCGTTGCCATCTTAACCGCAAGGGAAGTCGAGGGAAGAAGTTGAGCAAAAGAGAAAAGCAGGGCAACAGAACCAGGTCAAAAATACGTTCCCGGATAGAGCATGTATTTGGGGCACAGCTCCAAAGAGCAGGCAATCTCATATTGAGAACTATCGGCAAGGCAAGGGCCTACATAAAAATAGGACTTAGAAATCTGGCTTATAACCTTGACCGTTACAGTCTGCTTGCGTCAACAGCATAGAATTTTGAGAAATTTTAGAGAACTCTCTGCTATTTATAGCTTAAAATGCTCCACATGGGAAACAGAAAATCCACATATTTGAAAGGCAAAGCCCTATATCGTTCTTGGAAAAACAAGTGAGTTGCTAAAAAAGGATTTTTTAGAGGTGCCCTGTTGAGAATTCTGTAGTTGGCATACATGCTTTTTAGAAGTCAGGAAGGATAATTCCTCTTTGTTGGCCACTATTGACCTTTGCAGCTTCAGGGAATTTGGACACCGGGCTGAACCTGCATGGGGCAGGCGGGTTACCCGGTTTCCAGATATTCCAGATAGTTCGGCCCTTATCCTGTTCATGGCATGGCAGACAGAGCCCCACATTGAGTATCCTTAATATCTCATTGCTGTTGAAAGGGCGCAACCAGGGACGAGAGCAGTTTACAAGCGGGAACCCCTCCGGTGTAACAAATGCATCGAGAGGTTGCTCATAGCCAAACTCCGATGGATCTGTCCCTGCAGCAGGGGTGAAAATCCAACTGTTGTTTTCAATGGTCAGGGTACCGGTCCCAAGCCCCAATGTCCTGGGGTTGTTATGGCAATCCCTGCAGCTTCTCCCCTTTTTGCTGGTCGTGTGCGGATCCATGGTGGAGACTGTCAGTCTCTTGAAGTCCCTTTTCCATTTCCCCCTTTCATCCAGAAAGGAGATGTAATCCTGTCACCCAGGGACAAGAATCACAATTTCGTCCTGTTGATGTTCAGTATGGCCCTGGCTTACCCCGAGAGTTGGGGATTCATATCGTATGAAGGATCTGAACTCCTGCCAGTTGCCTGGTGTCTTTCTGCCTGAGAGTTTGTCCAACTGTTTTTGGGAGCCGTCCATTCGCACATGGCACCCGTAGCATTGGGGCACCCAGGGGCTGTGACATGCCTGACAGGACAGGCGCCTGTGCAACCTGTCATTACAGATATCCCTTTTAGGTTCCTGCAGCCGCAGTGCCCTGCCGTCCAGTTTTGTGCGCAGGATTATCCGGCCGCTTGTATCTTGGCCAAGGTTGCTGATGAGGGGAGGGGCCGGTTCATCCTTTTTGGATTCCTGGAGTAATAGCTGTAGCTGTTTTTGGGATCTGTGGCAGGTTGCACATTCTATCTGAATCTGCTGTTCCATCCTGGAGTGGTCCTTTCCGTCCCCCATAACTTCGTCCTGGGTATGGCAGTCGATACAGACCATCCCAGCCTGGTGATGAAGATCAGGCGGCAAGCCTGTCCAGATGAACCTGCCATCTCCCAGGGTTTCATCATTCAGCTCACCATGTTGATAGGGGGTGCCATATCCCTCAGATTCATAGAGCCCCTGATATGATAGACCAATACGGCCACTCCGGTTGTGACAGCGAACACAGTTCTGTATGGGAAATTTTCTGGTTATCCAGGGATGTGATGCCCTGTTTTCGGTCCTGGAGATGGATTTACTCTGGTTTTGGGTCTGAGGCGCATTATCTCCATATCCCTCTGGGGCGTGGTGACAGGCAGTGCATCCTCCCCCCTTTTCTCCCAGGAAACCGGGATATTTGTGCCGTGGAAGCCAGAGATGGCAGGTGCCGCATAGCTTGCGGTAATAGTCTAAGGCCGGTGAGTTCTGGCCTGTGTCCATCAGCTCTTTGACTGACACTCCCGGTTTGGTGTAGTTGGGTGCCGGAATCTCTTTCCAGTAGTACCTAAGGGTATCAATAATGCCCCTGTTTGTGGCCATGAGAGATCTTTTTACCTTTTCAGTCTGTGCCGGATGACAGCCGCTCTTGCCGCAGGTCTTGTGTACAACGGAAAGCTCTCCAGGATTTAGAACCATCCCCTTGTGAGCCAGTTCAGGAGTCCCAGCGAGAGGATTACCGAGATGGCAGTTCCAGCAGCCAACTGCTTTTCTGCTGTGGAATCTGTCCGGGGTTTCGCTGTGACAGGCAAGGCAGAGCTCTATCCGTCCAGAACCGAGCCTGGTCACCTGTTCCGGTTTCCCAAGTGGTTTCTGCTGTTTGACAGGTGAAGCGGCAGGCTGTGACGCCCTTGCTGGTATCCGGCATGAACACCACTCCATCAGGGGAACCAGGAGGAGGATTATGACTACGGCAGCAACCATCATGGGGCCTCCCCCTTTTATTAAAGGCCTCAGAGTAAGCTTTCCCTGTCCCATTTTTTCAGCTCTATTGATATTTTTCATCTGAATTTCAGGCCGACCCCTGATGGTAAAAATAATCCCAGTTCAACAGTGCCATTCAAACCTGGACCCTTGTCATAGTAACCTGTTTGTTGAGAGGCTCAAGCCCTGAGTATATTCTGAGCGGTATAGAGAGATGAGAGAAAAGAGGGGAAAAATAAAAAAGCAGCCAATGGGTAGCTGCTTTATTACGGTCTATCTATTTTATGGCATAACTTTATGGCATGACAATTTATAGCATGACAAGTGGAGCGGGAAACGGGATTCGAACCCGCGACTTCAACCTTGGCAAGGTTGCACTCTACCACTGAGTTATTCCCGCCCCGTTGTCTTCGCAGGAGCAAATAATAAGGAGGGAGCCCCTGTATGTCAAGCCCCTTTTCCATTTTGTGTTGAATCTTCCGGCTCTTTCAGGAAGAGGTCTTGGCAGTGGACTATCTGAATTTCTGTTAGCAACAAATAAAGTTGACCGGTTTTTTGACAAATAAATTGTCCGGTTTTT
>JALSKY010000234.1 GCA_026988585.1 Deltaproteobacteria bacterium | reverse complement strand
AACAGTAAACCGGATCAGAGCTGAACCAGCTCCAGGTCGCCCCAGGCCCCTATATGTTCCCCCTTCACAACTATGCCGCCTGTAACGCCTGGCAAATGGGATAGATAATCAAGGGCATGCTGAATATCTCCCGGTGCTGCAACCAGGTTTCCTGCAGCAGTAGCGGCTGCATCAGCCAGGGCCGCATCCCGTGCCAAAACCACAGAGGCATCTGCCCGCCCCATGCTCATGGAGTGCCCAAACATTCCTGAAGAGGTGCAGACAGACCAGAACTCTCCATGTTCATTAGCCATTTCAGGGCCAAGGCGGAGACCTATCCTTCCAGAAAAAGGAGAACTCGCACCTGCCCATAGACCAACGACCATCACATCCTTGATAAAGAGAGAAAGATCCCCTCCATTCTCCACCAAGACCTCTTCTCCGGTTGCTTCAGCAATGCGGACCGACACAAACTCTGCTATAGCCCCGGCCACTGCAGCCATTGGCCCAACTCCGGCTGAGATTGCTGCATCGAGCATCTTCTTGACAATGCCAGGAGCGAGATCATCCATTGGCAAAGGCAGAAGAGAGGAGAAAAAATCGGGGTGAGCCCGGCCATAGGACTCTATGGCCATCCTGGCCTCCACTACCCAGTCAGAGACCTGCTCTTTCATCTCCTGGCTGGCCTGTATGAACAGGTCTGTCTCGAGATGACATACCCGAAATGGGACCAGGCCATTCCTCCGCATGAGCTTGCGATAAACAGTGCGGTCTGTTGCCTTCTGTTCTCTGTTCATGGGTATAAAATGATACGGACAGCCATGAAAAATTTACTCAGCCGCAGTTGCTTATACCAAGACATCTCATTGAAAGGTTGCGTGAAGCACCACGTCGTTCTATTTCATACCAGAGGGGCCAGGGTGCCTGACGAAACAGAAATCCTGATATTGCAATGTTGGCTTTATATGGCTATATGACTGGACTAAACAGCAATATCAACCCCATAAAGCTCCTCTTTCTGGGGACGCCTTAGCAGCAGCTGCACTGCCTTCCTGGGAGAAAGACCCTGGTGAACCACCTGAAAAACATGCTCTGTTATAGGCATCTCTATCCCGGCGCGAACTGCCAGCGAATGGAGAGACCTAGAGGTCTTGACCCCCTCTGCTACCTGTTTCATCGATGTAAGGATATCCTCTATGGACTCCCCCTGCCCAAGGCGAAGCCCAACCTGCCTGTTCCTGCTCAGGTCTCCAGTACAGGTGAGCACCAAGTCCCCAAGCCCGGCAAGGCCGGAGAGAGTCAATGGATTTGCACCCATAGCCGTACCGAGGCGAGCCATCTCTGCAAGCCCCCTGGTGATAAGAGCAGCCCTGGTATTGGTGCCAAACCCCATGCCGTCAGAGATGCCGGCAGCTATGGCCATGACATTTTTGACTGCTCCACCAAGCTGCACCCCTACCAGATCCATGGTACTGTAAACACGAAAAAAATCTGTACTGAACACCTGTTGCAGCAGATGGCACAACCCCTTGGATTTTGCTGCCACAGTTACTGCTGTAGGCTGGCGCGCCATCACCTCCTTGGCAAAGCTCGGGCCAGAGAGCACGGAAACAAGAGGCTCTGCCTGGGGAAAGGCCTGGGCTATAACATCTGTCATTAGAAGCTGGGTCTCATTTTCTATCCCCTTGGAGGCAGTGACCACCACCCTGGGCCGAGCAGATCCTGCCTGAACTATCCTGTTCACGTCTTCAGCTACAGACCTGGTAACATGGGACGGGACCACAAAAACCAGGACATCTGCCCCTGATACAGCAGCTTCCAGGCTGGCAACCGCATGGATTCCATCCGGAAGTGGAATGCCGGGCAGGTATTCAGGATTTTCGCCAAGGGCATTGATAGATTCTGCCAAATCCTTCCTTCTGGCCCATATAACCGTCTTCAGGCCATTCAAGGCCACAAGAGATGCCAAGGCGGTACCCCAACTTCCTGCTCCCAGCACTGCAACCTTGCCTATATCCATCTGTTCACCATTATGGATACCATTCCATTTCCAGAGCAGAAGCGGCAACCAATACTGCTCATGTTGTGCCGATACAATCGGCCGTCCAATACCGCCCTTCCCAACCAAAAACTGTTTTACTCTTCCTTGTCTTCCTTGAGGTCCAGTCTGGCAACAGCAGCAACACGATCATCTTCACCGATACGGATCAGCTTTACCCCCTGGGTAGCCCTACCGGTCACCCGGATATCTCCTACCCGCATCCTGATGATATTCCCCCCTGCCCCAACCAGCATGATCTCATCATAATCATCCACCAGGACCACACCTACCACCTTGCCAACCTTCTCAGTGGTCTTGATGTTTATCAGTCCCTTTCCTCCCCGGGACTGGACACGATATTCTGCCACATGGCTCCTTTTGCCAAAGCCGTTCTCGGTAACAGTGAGCAGGGTCTTATCCTCTTCCCTTGGGGATATGACAACCATGGCCACAAGCTGATCGTCATCAGCAAGGGTTATTCCCTTGACACCGGCAGCAATCCGTCCCATGGGACGGATATCATCCTCCCTGAACCTGATGGAATGACCATTTCGCGTTGCAAGAAAGACAGTGGAATCGCCTCCGGTGAGAGAAGCAGTTACAAGCTCATCTCCCTCCCTGACAGTGGCAGCAATAATACCTTTGGCCTTGGGACGGGAAAATGCCTCAAGAGAGGTCTTTTTTACTATCCCCTGCCGTGTGGCCATGATCACAAATTTATCAGGATCGAAACTGCGCACTGGAATGACTGCTGCAATATGCTCATCTGCTGCCTTGTCTATAGGCAGCAGATTCACCAGGGCCTTACCCCTGGACGTCCTTCCGGCCTGAGGTATTTCGTGAACCTTGAGCCAATAGAGATGACCACGATTACTGAGACAGAGAAAATAATCGTGGGTGGAGGCAACGAACAAACTCTCAACAAAATCATCCTGTTTGGAGGAGAGGCCTGTAACCCCCTTGCCCCCCCTGCGCTGGCTACGGTAGAGGCTCAAGGGATTCCTCTTGATATATCCCTTGTGAGAGAGGGTGACCACCATCTCCTCCTCCTTGATGAGGTCCTCGATACTGATCTCCTTCGGCTCTCCGATTATCTCAGTGCGCCTGGGTATGGCATACTCCTCCTTGATCTCCCGAAGCTCATCTTCAATTATGCCCAGCACGCGCTCTTCGCTGCCGAGTATATCCTTATATTCTGCAATATCCTCCAGGATCCGGTTATATTCCTCTACTATCTTTTCCAGTTCCAGTCCGGTGAGGCGCTGAAGACGCATATCGAGTATGGCCTGGGCCTGTATCTCAGAAAGCCCAAACCGCTCAATCAATCCTGCCTTGGCCTCCGGCGGGGTACGGGATGCCCGGATCATGGCGACCACTTCGTCCAGGTTATCAATGGCTATCTTGAGCCCCTCCAGAATATGGGCGCGCTCCTCAGCCTTTCTTAGAAGATAGGTGGTGCGTCTGATAACCACCTGTTTTCTGTGCTGTAGGAAATGGTTCAGGAGTTCCTTGAGGTTCAGGAGTTCAGGCTTTCCATTTACAATGGCCAGTAGAATTACCCCAAAGGAGCTCTCCATAGCAGTATGCTTGTAGAGATGGTTCAGCACCACCTGGGCCACTGCATCCTTCTTGAGTTCGATAACAATACGCATACCACGGCGATCAGACTCATCCCTGATGGTATGAATACCCTCTATCTTCTTGTCCCTGACAAGCAGGGCGATCCGTTCCACCAGCTTGGCCTTGTTCACCTGGTAAGGGATCTCCGTTACTACTATCTGATCCTTGTTTCCCCGCTTGATCTGCTCAACTGTAGCCCTGGCCCTCATCTTCACTATTCCGCGCCCTGTTTCATACGCAGACCTGATACCGGACCGGCCGCAGACATATGCCGCTGTAGGAAAATCTGGACCATGTATAAGCTCCATGAGGTCAGCCACGGTAGCATTGGGATTTCTAATCAGGAAGATAAGTCCATCCACTACCTCCCCAAGGTTGTGAGGCGGAATATTAGTGGCCATACCTACAGCAATGCCGGATGAACCGTTTATAAGAAGGTTAGGGATCTTGGAAGGGAGTACCAGGGGCTCCAGCATGGAGTTGTCATAATTGGGGATAAAATCCACAGTCTCCTTGTCGAGATCTGCCATGAGCTCATGAGCCAGCTTCGTAAGCCTGATCTCCGTATAACGCATGGCAGCAGGAGAATCCCCGTCAACAGACCCGAAATTGCCCTGGCCGTCTATGAGAGGATAGCCCATTGAAAAATCCTGAGCCATACGCACTATGGTATCATAGACCGCAGAGTCGCCATGGGGATGATATTTACCGATAACATCACCCACGATCCTTGCAGATTTTTTATAGGGCTTATTGTAGTCATTCCGCAACTCATGCATGGCAAACAATATCCGCCTGTGCACAGGCTTGAGGCCATCCCTGACATCTGGCAGGGCACGCCCTACAATTACGCTCATGGCGTAATCCAGATATGATCTCTTTAGCTCCTGGGAAATATCCCGGGTTTCTATCTTTTCACCAAACAGTTCCTGCTGTTCAGCCATATTAAGAAATTCCTTCCTGAAAAATTGAATCGATTATAAAGAGGTGAGTAAATCAACCTCCATGACATGGCTCGGAGATATCTCAGCTCCGGCGAGAAAACCATCGGAAACAACCCATAACCTAACACAAACAGACTCTTTTCCCAGCCTTCTGCCCCCAAAAAAATCAAATTGCCACACTTTCAGCGAGATAGTCGGACACAGCCCTCTATTTCAGGGCAGAACCGGTAGTTGTCATGGTGAAACGACAATGTTTCACTCCCTTCAGGGCCTTGAGCTTATAGGCCACTCCCCGCAGAACCCCAGGTTTTCCCTTGACAATGGCCACCTCGAGACAGTTGTCATGATCCAGGTGTACATGCTGGGACGCAATGACACAATCTGCAAACTCATGCTGAATTCTCAATATCGAGTCCACCAGATCCCGTTTATGGTGATCAAACACGTAGGTGATGGTACCTACAACCTCCTTATCAATCCCTTCCTGCTCCCATTCCCGCTCTACCAGTTTTTCACGAATGAGATCCCTTATTGCCTCAGAACGGTTCTGATAGGCACGTCTCCTGATATACTCGTCAAAGGAGGTTATAAGCTCCTCAGGAATGGATACCCCAAACCTAACCACGTTACTCTTTTTACCGAATCTGTTATCTTCCATTATTGACCGTTTACCTCCCTCTTGCTTATCCAATATTGCCAGATTACCCATGAATCACCATACCGGCCATTGCCTGCTTCACTATAATCAAATATTATCAATTGTGCAGGTGCCTGTTTTCAACTGTTTTACTGCTACAGTACGACCCATGTTCCGCCATCACCTGTTTGAACGCCCGAACAGGGGAGGCAATCAGTAACCACTGGCCACAAACAGGACAATACCAGATTGTTTGCTGCAGGGATCCAGGAGGAAAACCCGTGTTCTTTCCCGTCTCCGGAATAGAGATATCCCCGTTTTTTCCGCCGGCCATAGCCTTTTCCATATCGTTCTTCACATCCATGTCCGGGGTTTCCGGGGCATTTCTGCTCCTTCCGTTTCAGATGAGCGTTCTTGGCTACACAGCCCCCTCTGTCAGTGCCACCAACCATCTGTTCAATGTGGTGGCCATTCCGGGAGGCCTTTACAGATATATAAAGGAGGGACGTATGGTATGGCCATTGGCCCTGGTGGTGGTGGCAGGCACCCTGCCGGGAGCCGTTGCAGGGGCTCTCATCCGGGTAAAATTCCTCCCTGATCCCCAATCGTTCAAGCTGTTTGCCGGTGCAGTTCTTCTCTATATTGGCGTTCGAATGGTGAAAGACCTGACAACAAACAGAAGTAAAGAGAAAAAGGGAACAAAAGCTGAACTACAGCAACTGGCTGAAGAGGCATTTATCAAACAGCGACAAGAGGCCAGCCGCCTGGACGGGAATCAGCCAAGAGGCACCAACACACTGAACATCAAAAAATTCTCCCTGACAGAACTGAGATATGAGTTCTGCAACACCACATTCACAGTGAACATCCCTGCAATCCTACTGATGAGTGCGGCAGTCGGCCTTGCCGGAGGCGTCTATGGGATAGGCGGAGGTGCCATAATAGCACCCTTTTTCGTGAGCATGTTCAGACTCCCTGTATATACCGTGGCAGGCGCTGCCCTTCTGGGAACATTTGTAACATCCCTGGCTGGGGTGCTATTCTATCAATATCTGGCCATGTTCTATCCCGATCTATCAGTCAGCCCTGACTGGCTCTTAGGACTGCTTTTCGGCATTGGGGGCATGGCAGGTACATATCTTGGAGCAAAGGCACAAAAACATATTCCTGCCAGACCGATAAAGGCAATCCTCGCAACATCTGTGATGTTCATAGCCGTGACCTATATTGCAAAGGCCCTGCACTGAAGCTCCTTTTTGGCTAACGGATATCCCTCACCAAAAGCAGACTCAAACCATGGATCCCCGAACCGTTTTTTGAACAATTATTCATCTATGTTATTCGATCGTAGAAGATATCCTAACCGGACACCCTAATGTTCTCTCAACATATCTAACAGAAAATATTAAAAATTTTTTTGTCAGTCCGAAAAAAGACAACCCATCTAACATACCCATATTCTGTTCTTTTTTTGAAAAAAAAACTTGTGACACAAAAATTTATTTATTAGAATTCTAAGAAGTGAATAAAGATTCATTTTGGATCTTTTAAGTAAATCCTAATAATTAGGAGGGACTGGCAACGTGGACTGCTTCAGAGGACTGAAAATTATATTTTTAATAATTACTTTTCTAATGCGTATGGATCCAGCATTCGCTGCGGGACCAGAAACAACAATGGACTTGGTGCCAAACGACGGAACAGAGTGGTGGGTCTGGCCCCTTGCTCTCTTTGTTATCACCTTTGTCATGGGCATTTTAGCAGTTCTTGGAGGAGTAGGAGGCGGGGTCCTTTATGTGCCCATCATCAGCGGTTTTTTCCCTTTTCACCTGGATTTTGTGCGTGGAGCAGGGCTTTTGGTGGCCCTTACAGGTGCCCTTGCCGCTGGGCCAGGCCTTCTAAAGGCAAACCTTGCGAGCCTCAGGCTGGCCATGCCAGTAGCCCTAATCGCCTCTTCCTGTGCCATCATAGGGGCCATGATAGGATTAGCTCTTCCAACCAATATCGTCCAGACACTCCTTGGCGTAACCATTCTTGGGATTGTGGTCATAATGTTAACCGCAAAAAAGGCGGAATTCCCCGAAGTGGAGAAGGCAGATGCACTATCTTCGGCCCTCAGAATATGCGGAGTCTATACTGAAGCCAGTACCGGCCAGAAAATTGACTGGAAAATACACCGCACCCCGCTTGGTCTCTCTCTCTTTGTGATTATTGGTATCATGGCAGGGATGTTTGGTCTCGGTGCTGGCTGGGCCAATGTACCTGTACTCAACCTGCTCATGGGAGCACCGCTAAAGATCAGCGTAGCCACCAGTAAATTTCTCCTTTCCATAACAGATACATCTGCTGCCTGGATCTATCTCAACAAGGGATGCGTTATTCCCATGATGGTAGTTCCTTCCCTTGTCGGGATAATGCTGGGTTCCTTTGTGGGAGTCCGGGTGTTGAAGATTGCCAAGCCTACTTTTATCAGATGGACCGTCATCGGCATTCTGACCTTTGCAGGCATCAAGGCCCTTACCAAGGGGCTGGGGATCGAGCTGTTTTAAGAGACCAGATAAACAATCAAAGCAAACAATTATCCAGGAGATAAAAATGGAGATAAAAAATAACGGTGTAAATGAAGAGCAGGTAGTCTATGCTAAGGTGCTTGAGGCTGGAATGTATCTTGGCCTGGCCATTCTTTTTATCACATTTGCCATTTACATATTCGGCATAATGAAACCTGCCATTCCACTGGACCATATTTCAACTCTCTGGAGCCAGCCGGTCCACCACTACCTGGAGGAGATAAACCATAATTTCCTCCACCTGGAACAAGGTCCTACAGGATGGACCTGGTGTACCCTGCTGGACAAGGCCGATTTCCTGAATTTTATTGGAATTGCATTGTTATCAGGCGTAACTATCGTCTGCTTTCTGGCCATCATTCCAGTATTGCTGAGAAAGGGTGACAAGGTCTATGCAACAATGGCCCTGGTCGAGGCATTGATACTTATACTTGCTGCCAGCGGCATACTACAGGCAGGCCATTAGCATCATCAGTCACTCCTACTTCCTGTCTTTCCCCAGGGGCATCCTTCAGATGCCCCTGCCTAATCCCAAATCTTCATGCACAGATGTTGTTGGGATTATCTGCCAAGGGTCAATATCACTGTCTCCCTCTTCCAGAAGAGGGCCATTCTTCGCTGCTCCACAACCTGAAACAGCAAGGTCCAGCCATCCCGGGCCTCCTGGTTCAATACCTCCTCCATCTTCCTGACAGGTATCCTGGAGGCACCGAAAAAGATTGTGCCCAGGGCGCCTTCAGTCACAGAGATCACCTTGTATTCCCTGAAAGATCCTACAGTCATGATCATCCTCCCAAAATCAGCCATCAGGTAATAACCGTAGGCTCCTGCCTCTCTATCAGCTCTTCCACCCGGGCAAGTTCCCGGGAGATGGGGATTAGGGTCTTCAACCCCGCCTGGGTTTCCATAAACAGATCACCCTCTGGCGGCACATAGCGCTCCAGATAGATCCGCAGAGTAGCCCCCCTGGTTCCGGTACCGGAAAGACGATAGACGATTCTGCTGCCATCACTGAAAACAACTCTTATTCCCTGTCTCTCTGCCAGAGAGCCGTCCACAGGATCTACGTAGGAAAAGTTGTCCGCCATATCCACCACCATTCCACTGAACTCCTTTCCAGGCAGGCCCTCCAGCAGATCCTCAAGACGATTCATGAGCTCCTTTGCCCGAACAGCATCCACCTCCTCATAATCATGCCGGGAGTAGTAGTTACGGCCGAAACGGGTCCAGTGCGCCTTTACCAGATCTGCTACAGAGACCCTTTCCACCGCCAGTATATTCAACCAGAAAAGTACTGCCCAGATACCGTCCTTTTCCCTAACGTGATCTGCCCCGGTACCGAAACTCTCCTCTCCGCAGATATTGATCTTCCCTGAATCCAGCAAATTTCCAAAGAATTTCCAACCAGTAGGAGTCTCATAACAGGATATTTCCAAGGCATCTGCCACCCTGTCAAGGGCACAACTGGTGGGCATGGACCTGGCTACACCAACGATTCCTCTGCTGAAGGCAGGCACCTTTGAGGCATGTGCAGATAGAATGGCAACACTGTCACTTGGGGTAACAAAGAACTTCCTGCCAAGAATCATGTTTCTGTCCCCGTCGCCATCAGATGCAGCACCAAAGTCAGGAGCGTTGGAGGAATACATGATATCCACCAGTTCCTTGGCATACTTGAGGTTGGGATCAGGGTGTCCCCCTCCAAAATCCTCCAGGGGAACAGCATTTCGGATACTGGCCTCAGGAGCATTCAGACGATTTATGAATATCTCTCTTGCATAGGGGCCAGTGACTGCATGGAGGGCATCGAAGACCATGGTGAACCCGGAAGAGAAAAGCGCTTTGATGGCTGTGAAATCAAAGAGTTCTTCCATG
>JALSKY010000233.1 GCA_026988585.1 Deltaproteobacteria bacterium | reverse complement strand
TCTCCTGCTCGCTGTTGATAAAAGAGATCTTTTCCACTCTTGCCAGGTTTGAGATGGAACTGCTGTGTTCATCCAGAACCTTCTCTGCCAAAGGGGTATGGGGAAGAAATACCACCTCGAGTTTCAGGCCTGGATGGATGCCAAGCTCTGCCCTGACGTTTCTGATGCCACTTATCACTGTCTTGAGAAGTTCTATCTCCTGCTCCTCTTCAGAAAAATCAAGAAGTTTTTCATGGTTGGGAAAATCTGCCACCATAATGAAACCTTTTTGGCCAGGCAGGTGATGCCAAAGCTCCTCTGTTACAAATGGCATGAAGGGGTGCATAAGCCTGAGGGAGGTGTCAAGTACCGTAAGGGCTGTAGCCCTTGCAGCAGCAGCGCCCTTCTCATCCCGCCCGCTGAGCCCTGGCTTTGCCAGCTCCAGATACCAGTCACAGAATTCCCGCCAGAAGAACCGGTAGATGGCCTTAGCGGAGATGTCAAAATTGAAATGGTCCAGGGCATCCCTGACCTCGCGGACAGTGGAGTTCATCCTGGAAAGGATCCACCGGTCTGCTACGCTCAGCTCCTGTTTCTCCAGGGCATCTTCAACCACCTTCTCATAGTCAGCCATATCCCCTGCATTCATCAGGATCAGCCTGGCACCATTCCAGATCTTGTTGACAAAATGGCGATATCCCTCTATCCGTTCCTCGGCCAGCTTGATATCCCTGCCCTGGGCAGCAAATGCAGCCAGGGTGAAACGGACAGCATCAGTGCCATATTGATCCATTATCACCAGGGGATCTATGACATTGCCCTTGGATTTGCTCATCTTCTGCCCCTGGGAATCCCTGACAAGGGCATGGAGATAGACATGATGGAATGGGACATCCTTCATGAAATGGAGCCCCATCATCATCATCCTTGCCACCCAGAAGAACAGGATGTCAAAACTGGTTATCAGTACAGAGGTAGGGTAGAAGGCCTTCAGCTCCGGGGTGTCATCTGGCCAGCCAAGGGTGGAAAAGGGCCAGAGGGCTGAACTGAACCAGGTATCCAGTACATCCGTCTCCTGTTGAATTTCAGCGCTGCCACATTTGTCACAACTGTCCGGGTCCTCCTTTTTCACCATGATATGACCACATTGTGAACAGGTCCAGGCAGGAATCCTATGCCCCCACCAGATCTGACGAGAGATGCACCAGTCCCTGATGTTTGTCATCCACTCCTCATAGGTTTTGACCCAGTTCCCAGGGATGATCTCGGTATCGCCTTTTCTTACAGCCTCCAGGGCAGGTTTGGCAAGGGGTTCTATCCTGACGAACCACTGCTTTGAGAGCCTTGGCTCCACAATGGTTTTGCACCTGTAACAGTGGCCTGCAGCCAGGGAATGGGGCTCCTCCTTTTCCAGGAGTCCCAATCTTTCCAGCTCCTGCAATACCAGTTTTCTTGCCTCAAATCTGTCCTTGCCGACAAATGCCCCTGCTTCCTGCGAAAGATGGGCATCAATGTCAAAGATGTTGATGGCTTCAAGATCATGCCGTTGTGCTATCTCAAAGTCATTGAAATCGTGGGCTGGTGTAACCTTGACAGCACCTGTGCCAAATTCAGGATCGACATGGTTGTCTGCAATGATGGGAATTTTACGCTGAACGATGGGAAGCAGCAGATACTGCCCTACCAGATCTTTGTAGCGCTCATCCTCTGGGTTCACTGCAACAGCAGTATCACCCAGCATGGTCTCCGGCCTGGTGGTAGCAACGACAATATACCTGTCAGATCCCTTTCCTGTGGCAGGGTCCACCAGGGGATAACGCATATACCAGATCTTGCCTTCGCTCAGTTCGTGCTCCACCTCTATATCCGCCAGGGCGGTATGACATCTGGGACACCAGTTTATGATATAATCGCCCCGGTAGATGAGATCCTCTTCATAGAGCCTTACGAAAACCTCTCTGACTGCCCTGGAGAGGCCCTGGTCCATGGTGAACCGTTCTCTGCTCCAGTCACACGAGCATCCCAGCCGTTTGAGCTGTTCTATAATGGTGCCTCCGCTCTGCTCCTTCCATTTCCAAACCTTTTCTATGAATTTATCCCTGCCAACATCGTGACGGGTCAGCCCCTCCTGTGCCAACTGCCTTTCCACGACATTCTGCGTGGCAATGCCCGCATGATCTGTTCCAGGAATCCAGAGGGTATTGTATCCGTCCATCCTCTTGTATCTTGCAAGAATGTCCTGGAGGGTGTTGTTCAAGGCATGCCCGATATGGAGAACACCGGTTACATTAGGGGGCGGAATTACCATTGAGAAGTTGGGACGTCCAGGTCTTATCTCTGCACGAAAGAGCTCATTATCCATCCACGCTTTGTACCAGCGGGGCTCTACATCATGGAATTCATAGGCCTTGGGAAGTGAAGAATCTGACGTCATCTTGTATTTTCGGCTCCTTGCAATTAGCTGTTTATCTCATGCAGCCTGTTCTGAAAGAGAAAAATGGGCCTGACTGGCTGCTGATGCCGTTGAGCAGCATCACTCTTTCAGAAAAGATGCTGATTTCATCCTGGTTTGATACAGAGACTGTTAAGATATTTCAAGGGAGTCAAAAAGCAAGGGTTTAACCTAAACTTTCATGCGGCCTCTATCCTGGCACTACCTGGTTCAGGCATGAAAATACAGCGCCGGACTGTGTGTTTTCACGGCAACCTCTCCAATCTATATTGCCTGTGGGACTTGGGCTTTTCTGTTGTTACGTCCCATCTGTGTCAACTGTCAATTTTTTATTGGACAACAACGGGTTTTCTCTGTCTATCCCCCATGTTAAGATCAGTGCCGATCTCCTGCACCTCTTTTTGTCCCTGCAGCAACCCGTATCCTGATGGCAGAGATGATGAGCTGACGCACCATTCTTATCTTCATCATGGCTGCCTGGTCGAATTCATCGGTATCCAGGTTGTCCATGAATATGCAGGCAATGGGCTTCTGATCAATAGTGACAGGTATGATCACGCAACTTTTTGCAGTGAGTATGGCCGGCGTGTTGGCTTTCAGGATTTTTGACCAAGAAACCAATGTTTCATCATCTGCATTCAATGCCTTGTACAATGCATCATTATTGTTCAGGGTCAAGCGCGACAGAATTTTTTTGAGGCTGTTGGCAGACCTGCCGGTTCCAAACTTGGCTTCTATTCGGCAACCTCTCTTTTTGACCAGACAGATTATGGCATTCTCTACAGGAAGGATGCGCCTTATGATCTCTATGGACATGAGAAAGATCTGTTGAATGGAGATATCCGGATCATTGGTGGCTGTCATCAGGTGCTGAAGGAGTTCCATGAACAGGGGTTCATGGTCCGATTTTCTGTATTGATCCAGGCTCTTTTCTCTCTTTTTCTCCTTTTCTTCCTGGGAAAAATGGTGGGGAAACTGTTGCAGCTGGCAGTTTATTGGCACGGCACGGGTTGCAGCCTTCAATGCCCTTTTCAATGCTGTTTTGACCGCATCCCTTGATAAATCTGTATCCTCTGCAATGATACCCAGCAACCCTTCCGTGTCCTCACGGTTCCACACCTGGTCCATCAATTTGTAGCCGATCTCTATACTCTCTCTCATCTCTCTATCAGGACCGCCTGGTAATGAAGAGCATGCCTCAAAATGTCCGGCAAGGGAGTTGGGAATACCCCATCTCTTTTGAAGATGGAAACCTACAGTGCGTAATATCCGCCTTGCCCTGGCAAGGTTTCCCTCCTCTTCGAACCGTTTCATGGAGATATAGATCTCGCTGTCCGTCAATGCTATGATCAACCGTGGCAACTGTCTCAGCAGGGTGGCAATGAATATGCGCTCCGAGTAGTCCTTGTTCTCCTGCTTCTGGATGTTGCTGATGAAATGGGCAGCGGCCACGGCCTTGGAGATCAGGAGAAGAATCTCCTGGCTTTCCTGTCCTTCAGCCAGGTTGATCACTGCCATCCCTGTGGCAATCTCCTTAATCCTGTTGAAACCAAGGAGAATCACGGCTTGGCTTATAGTGGTTATTTCTCGCCTGAATCTACTGTAATAGAAGGAGTTTACTGTCTGTAGAACCTTGCTGGTAAGACCATAGTCGCTGAGAATTATCTCGGTGAGGGATTCCAGGCTTCCACTCTCTTCAGTTTTAAGGCTCAACAGACGCTGAAGTGGCTGGGAGAAGCATGGAATGCCCCCGTCTTCACCGCTGTTCAACTGGGTTATGATTCGTGTTTCCAACGATATGTAGCTCCTTATGTTGTGAGACGGTGCAATGTGCAAGGATCCGGTCTCCTTCTTTCGTGCTTTCTGTTGTTTTGGGTCCCCCTTTTTTTATCGAATATCCTGATTTTTTTGATTAATTTTTGGAAAAGTGGTATGTTTTTCAGTCAATCGACTATCGCTGTATGATTTTTGGAAAAGGTATGAACCTGAACATCTTAGATCTTTTGCCTAATGAAATAATGGAATGCTGGAAAGAGATCCAGGATCCTGCTGTCATCCACAATGAAAGAATGGCTCTATATGCCAATGATTCCTTTCTCGAGCTTTTTGGGATCAATCGGCTTGAGGAACTCAACAGCAGGGAAATGGGGGAGTTCATCTCTCCATGGTCACCTTTTCATGTGAGAGCAGGTATGCGTGAGGCCATGGGCAGGAGAAGGGATGGAGACAACATGGACGTCATGGTGGTGACCAGTCCCCTTACTGCCAAGGATGGGCTACTCTATTCCACCATCCTGCAAGATATAGGTCAGCAGAAATCCTGGGAAGAAAAGGTGTTGCAGGGAGAGCGTCTTGCAGCAATGGGAAAACTGGCTGGCGAAATAGCGCATGAGATCAACAATCCCCTGGGAGGTATTCTACTCTATGCCAATCTCCTCAAGGATGACATCTGTCACGATTCCGTAGCCCTTGAAAATATAAGCAAGATTGTAAAATTAGCCACCAGATGCCGTATAATTGCCAAAGGGCTCCTGAATTTTGGCCGCACACCATCCCAATCCTGTATGACTGTGGATCTCAACCAGGTGATACGGGAGATGTTCAGCCTGTTGGAGGATCACAAGATGTTCAGAGACGTAGATGTCCGTATGGACCTTCAGGCAGACCTGCCACACATCATGGCAGACAAGGGACAGATGGAGCAGGCCATGCTGAATCTTATGGTGAATGCAGGAGAGGCAATGGATGGAGAGGGTGTGATGACCATCCGGAGCTATTCCCTGAGGGCAGAGAGACGTGTCTGTGTTGCAGTACAGGATACAGGTCCTGGCGTGGATGATGAGATAAAGACCAGGATCTTTGAACCATTTTTTTCCACCAAGCCCTTCGGCAAGGGAACCGGTCTTGGGTTGTCCATCACCTATGGTATCGTTCAGCGCCATAGAGGTAGAATAACTGTTGAAGACGCCCCTGGCGGAGGTGCTATCTTCATGATTACTCTGCCTGCTGATATATAGTTATGTATTTTGAAAAGGTTTGTTCAGATTTACTGAAACCCAAACCTGCATACGGTTCGTATATTGATGCCGTATCCCTATGGCATGAGGATACAGCACCCTTTACCTGGCGTCTTCTTCAAGCCTGCGAACTGCATAATTTAGTTGAACGGAATGGAACAAACTGGTGAAAAGAAGTGTTACCCACTGATAGCTATCTCACAAGAAATATGAAAGAGCGCATTCTAATCGTGGATGACGATATGGCCATTCGTGATGGATGCGCCCAGGTGTTGATCCGCACTGGCAGGGAGGTTTACCAGGCTGGCAGCGGTGCAGAGGCACAGGAGATGATTGAAAAACTGGAGTTTGAGCTGATTCTTCTGGATCTCAAGCTGCCGGATCTCAACGGTCTCGATCTCCTGCTTCATATCAGAGAGCGGGATTCCATAGTCCCGGTTGTGATGATCACCGCCTATGGCACCATTCACAATGCGGTAGAGGCGATGCGCCTTGGAGCCAACGATTTTCTTCCCAAGCCCTTTGAGCCTGAGGAGTTGAAACTGGTGGTCAACAGAAATTTGAGTGCCAGAAAGCTTGCACTGGAGAATCTCTATCTGAGAGAGGAACTCAAAAGGAGAGAGGGAAAGAGGAAGATTATAGGCAAAAGTCCTCCTATGGAGCAGATCTTTCAGCAGGTGGAGGCAGTGGCCCCTACTGACAGCACCATTCTGATTCGTGGGGAGAGTGGTACAGGAAAAGGTGTCTTAGCAAAATATATCCATGAACAGAGCCCCCGGAGAAAGAACCCCTTTGTTCCGGTTGATTGCTCCACCCTTGTTCCCACCCTTTTTGAGAGCGAACTCTTTGGCCATGTGCGTGGCGCGTTTACAGGGGCAGAGAAGGACAAGATAGGAAAGTTCGAGCTTGCCAATGGTGGCACCCTGTTTCTCGATGAGATTGGCAATGTCAATATGGAGCTCCAGGCCAAACTTCTCAAGGCAGTGGAGGAGAAAGAGATCTCCAGGGTTGGCAGTAACCGTCTGACCAAGGTGGATGTACGGATAATTGCTGCCACTAATCGCGATCTGCGGGCTATGGTCAAAAAGGGGGAGTTCAGGGAAGACCTGTTTTTCAGGCTCAATGTAGTTGCCATAAGAATGCCCCCCTTGCGGGACAGGGAGGGAGATATCCCTGAGCTGGCCAACTATTTCCTGGAACAGTTCGGGGAGAAATACAAACGCTCTGGACTGAAACTTGCTCCTGAGGTCCTTGCCCTATTTCTTCGATATATGTGGCCAGGAAATGTGAGAGAGCTTGAGAATACCATTGAGCGTCTGGTTATATTTGCAAGGCAGCAGGTAATAGGACTCGAAGATCTCTCTTTGGCAGGTGTGAGGATTGAAAACAGGTTGGATAGCAGTGATGCGAGACAGCCTTCCCAAAAGGGTTTAACTAACGACAGTGCTTCAGCGGCTGTTGCTACGTTACAGGGGGATGGGAGAGGAGTGGCGGAGAGTCAGCAGGATGAAGCAACAGAGGATGCCGTACTCTCCCTGAGTGAAATAGAAAAGAGACATATCCTTTCGGTATTGGAGAAAACAGACTGGAACAAGGCTGAGGCAGCCAGGCTCCTTGGCATCAACCGGAAGACCTTGCGGAAAAAACTCCAGAAATGGGGTATTGATTGAGAGCCATCCTGTTTACTCCCATACCCATACAGGGGTCTCTTTCTGACGCTCCTCTCCTGATGATTCCTCTTTCTGCTCCATACCTTTCCCTTCAGAGCTGTTGGAGCCAGTTGCTGCCAAGGATTCCCTGAGATCATTCTCCTTTTGACGGGATAGTCCTGTTTTATCAGGATGGGTTCCAGCCTTCTTGTTTTGCTGTTCCAGGGCAGGAGAGGAATCGGCAGGAATGGCAGGGTTGGTTGATAACCTGTTGGGATCCGGCAGGGGAGATGAGGCCTGATCGAGGTTGGGCAAAGGCTCTCCTCCAAGATCGGTCTGATTTACTATGATCTCATAATCTCTATTGTCCCTTTTCCACGGCATCAGGAAGGAGAACCAGCTTCGTTTCTCCCTGTTTTTTTTCTCTATTATGACTGCACTGTTTAATACGTCATCCACTGACTGCGGGTCCGGTATCCTGAATTCCTCATTTTTGGGCGGCGGAACCGGCAACTTATCCTTGGGGAGATAAATAGGTTTTTCTGCCTTTTCCAGCTCGCTGAGATCGCGGCCAAATCTGCCCTGATCTGCAGTGACGGCTTGATAGGATTGGGGGATTTTCATGGTCTCCTGCTGTTTTTTTGCCTCGCTCCCAAATGGCCAGAGATAGCTCCACCATGAGCGCCTCGGTTGCTGATCCCTGTGAAGCTGGGCCCATTCATGTTCGGAAGGGGGGGCGGGTGATGATCCTGAGGCCTGGGTTTCATCAGTTGATTCAGACCTGGCAATGCTGTCATGGGTGTTACCTGTACTGTTTTCCGGCATGGGCAGGCCGATCTCTTTCATCTCCTTGGCCTGGTCCTTCGCGAGTCTTTCCCTGACAAGCCTGTCTGGATGAATCCTGGTCATTTCCAGATTATCCTGGGACTTAGATGAGAGAGCTGCCTTGTTCAACTTTTCATCAAGCAGGGCCGTTTCTTTCCGGGCTATGAGCAGCTGATGGGAATCCCTGATCACATCTGCCAGTTCCCCAGTGAGAAGACTTGCCCTTCTTGAGAGAATGCTGAGATTCTGTGCCCTGATCCGCCAGGTTTTTAGGGGTTTGATTGCTCCGGTGTTGGCAGCTTGCTCACTGCCTGTTGAATCCATTGGAAAGAGCTGGACTGCCAGGTCGATTATCTGGTTGTTTTTCTGGATCTTGCCTTTTAGCAGCAGATCTCCCAGGTTGGAGAGGGCTTTAATCCTCTTTTGATCTCCATGCCCAACCTTGATAACATCGATCCCCTGGGATTCCAGGCGGATCTTGACCATCTCTGTAAGGGCCGGGCCAAGATATTCCAGATTCTTGTCTGTTGGCGGAGAAAACTGTTCCAGAATAACCACCGGAATCTGGTCGGATTCTGCAGCCAGCAGATGAGAATATGTGCCGGCAACTAAGAACAGAAACAGAAACAGGAAGAAGAGATTACAACAAAATTGGTTGAAATTATGGAGTTTCATATAGCAGATTCCTTGAAGATATTGAACGATTTTTCAGGGAGGAATATAAACGGTATTGCTCAATCATGCCGCCTTTTTCTTTTTACCAGACATCAATCCCAGCTTTTTCATCTTTTCTATAAGGGTAGTTCGATTCATCTGAAGCAGTTTTGCTGCACGATTCTTTATTCCACCTGTCTTTTCAAGGGCTTGAAGGATGAGGTTTTTCTCCAGCTCCTCTACTGCCTTGCTGAGAGATAACCCCTGCTCAGGCATTACAGGAAAGCCTGAAGAAAAGGAGACAGGAGAGGGGACACCAGATGATTTTCTGATCTGTTCAGGCAGTTCATCCGCCTGGATAATCCGATTGCTGGTAAGGATGACCAGTCGCTCAATTATATTCTCCAGTTCTCTCACGTTTCCAGGCCATTCGTATCTGCACAGCAGTTCCAATGCCTCGTCACTTATCCCTTCAACAGTATCCCTTTTACCCTGGCAAAACTTGTTTAGAAAATGTTTTACCAGCAGAGGGATATCCTCAACCCGTTCTCTTAACGGAGGAACCTTGATGGGAATGACATTCAGGCGATAGAAGAGATCTTCTCGAAATGTCCCTTTCTTCACCGCCTCTTCCAGATCGGTATTGGTAGCTGCAATTACCCGGATATCCACAGCTATGGTCTTGGTACCGCCAACCCTTTCAAACTGTCTTTCCTGAAGCACCCGAAGAAGTTTTACCTGCAGAGCAGGGCTCATATCTCCGATTTCATCAAGAAAGATAGTGCCCTTGTTGGCAAGCTCGAATCTGCCTATCCTGGTCTTGATGGCATGGGTAAACGCCCCCTTTTCATGGCCAAAAAGCTCGCTCTCAAGAAGCTCTTCAGGGATGGCAGCACAGTTGATGGCGACAAAGGGTTTCTCCCTGCGGTCACTGGCAAAATGTACGGCATGAGCAATGAGTTCCTTACCGGTACCGCTTTCGCCAGTGATGAGAACGGTACTGTCTGTATCCGCCACCCTCTCAATGAGCCGGAACACCTCCTGCATTGGTGCACTGCTTCCAATTATACGCTCAAACCCCACGAGATTCTTGAGTTCTCTTTTCAGGGTGAGGTTTTCTCTCTTGATCTCCCGGACCTCAAGGGCCTTGTCGATGATGACAATAACCTCATCAGGCTTTATGGGTTTGCAGAGATAATCGTATGCCCCCAGTTTCAACGCATCCACTGCGCCCTGTATGGAGCCGAATCCT
>JALSKY010000232.1 GCA_026988585.1 Deltaproteobacteria bacterium | reverse complement strand
CTGAGGCGGCTCATGAAATCGGGTATCTTAATGGATTTGACCATCTTCTGTGCAGCAGGTTCAGGCAGGTGGAGAAGTTCTTCCATCTCATCATACGAACCCTTCACTCCGCCGGCAAAGACAAACAGAGATCTGCCTATATATCTGGGAATGCCATGTACATAGGTAACTCCATCCTGCATGGATGGCAGGAAATAGCGGAGATATCCAAACTCCTTGCCATGGTAGGGACAATCAAATTCATCCCAGAAGGCCACTGGAACCTTGCCTTTTGCTACTGAGGCCCTTACCAGGTCTATGGCGGAGTTTATCTCCTCCGGGCCGGAGAACTGGGTCAGATTGAACTCAAAGAACTCGAAAGGGCTGTCGTCGTACCTTTTCGATATGACCCGTGCCACCTCCTTTACAGCAAAGGATTTACCTGATCCCGGTGGGCCGAAAACTCCAATACAGAGTGGTCTCAATACCTGGTCCTTGCTGACATAACTGTCCATAACGGCCTGCAGGGTTACCACTGGTGCTATTTCTGCCGGGTCCGTGGTGCGAAGGTTTCCTACCTGGAACATCCGCAGATCCTTGAAACCTCTCTTTCGATTGACCTCCTCCTTGAGATTTTTCAGCACCTCAAGAATCACTGCAAGATAACCATATCTGCTGATAAGTTCCTGGGATTGATCCCCAGGTTTTGGCTGAACCTTTGTCAAGAAGGAGCGGAAGGCGTTTTTTCTCTCAGGATTCCATGCCTGGCAGGAGACTGCATCAAGTGTCTTTTCAAACTCAGGAGTATAGGGCGGCAGCTCGAAAAAACAGGGATCAGTATGTGTCTCAATGAAGGAGCAGGGGCGGCCTTCCGGATAGTTTTCTGCAAAATCCAGCACTGGAAATTCCAGGGAATCATTGAAGAAATAGCCGCGTTTCCTCAGGAGTCTCCAGTTGAGCAGTACCCGCTTTGAAAGATCATAGAAGTAGCAGCGGCTCATGGAGAAGTGTCCGGTTCTCAGGGCATCCACTGCCATCATGGCAGGTATGAGCGTGTCATAACATGGCACAGAGCCCCTGTTTCTATACGAACTTCTGTCCGGCAGGGTTCCAGGCATATGGCGGAACATGATGTTCCTGTGGCCAACATATAGCAGGCCGTTAGGAAACATCTCAACTACTATGTGACATTTGAATTTGAGTCTCTTGGGGTCCCACAGGCCTACTTCCTCAGATTTCAGTGCCTTGATACACATACCCACGAGAGATTCCCAAACAACCGAGCTGTCCATCTCCATCCTGGTAGTCTCCAGGTCGGAGAGGCGGCAAAAGAGCAGAAAACGTTTGCCGAAGGCATCTGCCCAGTCATTCCAGTGGGCAGCGGTAATCCCTAGTGCCATAGCCCATGCGCCAGGGTTCTGTTCAGAGAGGATATCAGCAATCTGAGGAGGATTTCCCCCATCATCTATGATGATGATGCCGGAGTTGGACTGAATCTTTTTTTTGGCAGTTGCAGACAGGTCCACTCTGTCAGGTTTTTGGGGCCTGCCTCCTGGAGGGAGTATCTGGTTCACCATGAACCAGCCGTCATTCCTGTTCTCACCTCGGCCTGAGAGCTGGTTGAAGATCTGAAATACCTGTTTGGGATCACCATACTGGATTGTTTCTATGGCAGGAGCAAGGGGTGTGGATTCAAGATAAGCGGAGAGCCAGGTCAGACATTGATCCAGCCTTCCCCGTTCTATGCTGATCTGGCCTGCCAGGAGCTGGACCTCATCTGAGGGATCGTATCCGTAGGCAGGCAGGCTGCCCTCTGCCATCATGCTGACTTCTCTAATGGGAAGATTGGTAATCTCCACCCGGGAGCCCAGGAGTAACAGTTTTTCCTTATCCTTATCCATATCCAATCCTTGTTGAGCAAGTTGCGGATACATTCAATACAACCAAAAAATATAGCAGTAAAGAAACCCATGAGCAAAAGGGTTCAACCCGTTGTGCTGGCTGCAATTCTATTTGAGCCAGTCCATTTCCTTGCCCTGATCTCCTTGACCAGGTCCAGGGATATCTCCCATTTGTTCAACGGACTTATTATGTATAATCCGTCCACTATCCCGCTGATATTCTCTATCAACTCCCGGGTGATATCAAGACCGGCCTTTCTCTGGTCTTCAGGACTCTCAAAGGATTTCAGCCTTTCCCTGATCTCCTTTGGGATGGAGATCCCTGGCAGTTCATTGTGAAGGAACTCTGCACTCCGCCATGATATCAGCGGAAATATTCCAGGAAATATGGGAAGATTGATATGCTCTGTCTGCTCCATCATGGCCTCCACGGAGGGGGCGTGGAAAAGAGGCTGGGTCATGACGAAATTGGCTCCAAGCGCGGCCTTCTTTTCCAGCCGCCTCATCTGCAGCCCTGGGTTCCTGGACCTGAAGCTGAAGGCAACCCCTATGGAGAAATCGGTCTTTTGTCCCATCTCCCTCTCAGCCATGTTCACTCCCCGGTTGTAACCGGATATCATCCTCACCAGACCAAAGGAGTTTACATCGAACACTCCGCTTGCACCAGGTTGGTCCGTGGAGGAAGCAGGATCCCCTGTTACTGCCAGTATTCCGTTTATGCCCAGGAGGTGGGCCGCCATTATCTGGGATTGAAGTCCAAGGACATTGCGATCTCTGCAGGTGAGATGGATCACTGTTTCGATTCCACATCTCGACTTTATGATATGTGCCAAAGAGAGGTTATCGCATCTCAACACTGCAAGAGGATGTTCTGCCAGGGTTATGGCATCAGTGCCGGCCTCTTTCAGTCTTTCAGCTCCATTTATTACAGTGTCAACATTCAGATGAGGGGGCGGATCGAGTTCAACCAGGATTGGCAGCCTGTTTTCCGGGAGCCCCTTGAGCAGCCTGCCAGGGCCGGGGTGTATAGCAACCTGGTCCCCAAGATCGGTGTCCTTGTGGGGTTGGGAAATCTCTATCCTTTGGACCTGCCTAAGATGCAGCCTGTTCTTGAACTCGTTTATATGAGCAGGAGTAGTGCCGCAACATCCTCCAATCAGGCGTGCTCCCATCTTTACCATTTTGGATAGGCCCTCAGCAATGTATGAAGGCGGTGTGGAATAAACGGTGCGGTGATCTATAACTTCTGGCATACCTGCATTTGGGAAGGCAGAAAGGGGGATCTGATCGGCAGTCTCTGATAGGATTTCCATTGCCTCTATCATGGACTTTATGCCGCGTCCGCAGTTGGTACCAAAAATATCGGCACCTGCATTGGAGGCGGCTACAGCACAGAACATGGCATCCATGCCGAGAGCAGTACGTCCTTTATAGGGAAAAACCATCTGGGCAACTATGGGAAGTTGTGGAAAACCCTTCCGGGCTGTCTTTATGGCAATGAGCAGCTCCTTGAGACAGGTAAAGGTCTCCAGTATGAACAGATCCACGCCTCCTTCCACAAGGGCATCCATCTGTTCCCAAAACGCCTCTTCTACCAGGGTTTCCGAATAGAGGTCGGGATCCAGCGGAAACTCAACTCCGGTAGGTCCAATGGAGCCAGCCACATATATGGTGTTTGCAGCCGCCTTCACTGCAATTCTGGCACCCTGCAGGTTGATCTCCCTGACCAGGTGTCCCCTATGTTTTCTCTCCAGCCTGAGCCTGTTGGCACCAAAGGTGTTGGTCTCAATCAGTTGGCTGCCTGCCCGGATATACTCCTCATGAACACTGTAGATCAGTTCCGGATCCTCTATATTGAGAAGATCCGTATTGGTGCCAAGAGGGATACCCTTTTCGTAGAGATATGTGCCTATTGCCCCATCTGCCAGGACTACCTGTCTTTTTATCAGGTCCAAAAATGGTTCTTTCATGATCTCAGTTCAACTATTGTTTTTTGCATCTGTTTCAGCAGTATGTTGTTGGCTTCCCTGATATTTGGACTGATCCGGATGTACCCCTTATCCAGTCCAATGAAATTGCTGCAATCCCTTATCAGTATCCCCTTTGTTCTCAGCCGTTCTGCCAGGATCCTGGATGATTCCGCTCCTGACTTGTCAGGCAGAGAGACCTTGGCAAGGAAAAAGTGTGTGGCTGCCTGTATGGGTGCAATTCCATCCATGGCAGTGATCTCTTTTATGAGATAATTCCTTTCCTGCTGACAGAACTCCCTTGTGACCTTTACCAGGTCAGGATGTCCCAGCAGGAAGTGGAGGGCAAGCTGGGCCATCCTGTTGACAGACCATGGTCTTGCCTGTTGCTCCAGCCTTGAGAAGATATCTCCCCTGCCCACTATGCTTCCCACCCTCAATCCGGGAATCCCGTAGATCTTGGAGAATGAACGGAGCACTATGAGATTGTCCCGGACCTCATGGGTTATCAGGGATGTTTCATGGTCATCTCCAACGAACTGGGCATAGGACTCATCCACCACGAATATGGAATCGGGATGGCTGCTAATCAGTTCCATCAGTGGGGACGGGGCCACGAACTGCCCGGTGGGATTGTTGGGATTGCAGAGGTAAACCAGGGAACCGGGAGATATTGCCCTGTCCAGGCTGTTCAGAAGCTCCATCTGAAGGGGTTCTTTATTGTCCAGGGATTCTGAAACAGGAAAAGCAGGAACAGTGACTGTCTTCAGGCCAGCCAGCCTGGCCGCATCTATATAGTCGGAATAGGTGGGCAACGGAATAACCGCCTGTTTCATCTCTGCCAGAAGGGGAATGGAAAAGATCCACTCAGTAGTCCCATTCCCCATGAGAAATGCCTCAGGGGGGAGATTGTATATCTCTGAGAGGAGGAGTCTGATAGAGTGGCTATCCACCTCAGGCAGCCAGTGGAGCTGATGGAGATGCTCCATGATAAAGGAGTGAAAACCGTCAGGGTAGGGGAGAGGGCTGCAGTTGGAGCTGAAATCAAGAATATCTTCAGGCCTGCAGCCGAGCTCCCTGGCCAGACCGTAGATATCACCGCCATGCCCTTTCAGCATCTATCCCTCTCCTCAGATTTGCCAGATGATCTGCGAATCAACAGCTTATTCAGCTGGTTTCCCTTATGAATTGGCAGGACCAAAAGACCTCTCATAGAGATCCCTGATGGCAGCCCTTCCTTCATCGGTGAGAAATCTGGTTCCCGTTCCTGCAAAGGTCTTGTGTTGGATTACCGGTAGATCTTCCACCCATTCTCCATCCTTCCAAGTAAACCATCTTTTCTTATCCTGATCGAAGACGCTGACTGGACGGTTGAAGAATTTTGCCAGCTCAACGGCCCAGCCGGTTCCGCCCTTCACTGTGTTGTTGGGCTGTATCCATCCGATCACAAATACCTGGTAGCCATTGTTTACCATATGATAGATGGACTGGATGACCCTGCGGATCTTCTCAGCCTCAGCATATCTTCTTCCCATATGTTTGGACACGATCTCCATGCTGACGTCTCCCTGCTTCAGCTCCTCTTCTGTGAGGACCCGGACATCCTTGACCCGCTCCATCTTGTGGCCCTTGAAGGAGAAGTTAACCTCCTGGCATCCCCATTCCTCCGCACATTTCCCAAATTCTGCCTCAGCCCCCTTGAGACCGCCGCTGTAAAGTGTGTACTCCGATCTGTCTGTCATATCTTTGACTCCTTTTCCTTTTTGTCTTTTTGTTAAGTGCGGTTACATTCTCCATAAAACCCGGTTCATGTTCCGGGATTTTCTCCATCTTCTTCTTTTTGCGAAATGGAACGGGCCTTATGGAACATCTGCTTCAATGAGTTCTGTACCAGCCCGAACAGGGTCTCCTCCGGGTAGTTGCCATTGCTATCCGGTTTTCCGGCCTCCATGCCTGTGAGTATCTCCGCTGCATCTTCTATCCGTTCCACAGCCCAGACAGTAAATTTCTTTTCCCTTACCGCCTCTACGATCTCTTGATCCAGGTAAAGGTCCCTGATGTTTGCCTTTGGGATTATGACACCGTGGGTGCCATCCAATCCCCTGGCCTTGCAAAGCTGGAAGAAACCCTGGATCTTTTCAGTGACACCGCCAACAGGAAGTATCTCTCCCTTCTGGCTGACAGCGCCAGTACAGGCAATGCCCTGTATAACAGGAACACCGGAGATTGCAGAGAGCAGGGCAACCAGTTCTGCACCTGAGGCGGAATCACCATCAACAGTAGAATAACTCTGTTCAAAACAGATGTTGGCCCTGAGAGTGAGAGGAAAATCCCTGGCAAAGGTGTTGTGAAGAAAGCTGGAAAGAATCATTATCCCCTTGGTGTGTATCTTCCCGCTTAGGTCTGCCTCCCTCTCAATGTTTACCACACCACCCTTTCCCATGGCTATGGTAGCGGTTATCCTGGCAGGTTTTCCGAACAGGATATCCCCAAGGTTGTAAACTGCAAGGCCATTTACCTGGCCTGTTGCCTTGCCGGATGTTGCTACCTTTATGATATCCTTTTCCAGGAGTTCCTGCATATATTCCTGGTAGAGGGCAGAACGATACCTTTTTTCATCCAGGGCCTTCTGGATATGTGTTGATGATATGGATTGAGCATTCTCCTGTCTGGCCCAGTGATCCGCCTCTACCAGGACCTGTTCCAGCTCTTTGATCTTGAGGGAGATCTTGTCCTGACTGCCTGCCAACTCCCTGGCCATCTCCAAAAGCCTAGCTATTCCGTTCCTGTCTATGTCAAGAAGCCCCCTGCTCTCAACCATATTCTTGGCGCTCAAAAGGAGTGCTTTCTGCTCCTCGCTGCCCCAGTCAGTTTCCAGTGCCATGTGGGCCTTTATCTTGAACAGTTCCCGGAACTCCTCGTCAACACTGTAGAGCAGCTGGTAGAAAAACGGTTCACCTATCAGGATTATCTTGACGTGAAGATCCACTGCCTTGGGTTTCAGTGTCTTGGTGGTGAACAGGCCCAACTGTTCTCCCAGGTCCTCTATCTCAATCTGTCCCTGTATTAACGCCCTCTTGAGGGCCTCATAGGAGAATGGTCGTTTTAGCAGGTCAAGTATGCGGATGATGAGGAATCCCCCGTTTGCCCTGTGCAGAGAGCCAGCCCTGATCATGGTGAAATCTGTGAGCAGGGCACCAAACTGCGCCTGCCTTTCTATCACACCGAACAGGTTTGGGTAGCTGGGATTACTCTCTACCACCACAGGACACCCTTTGGTATTACTGTTGTCAACCAGGATGTTCACCTCATAGCGGGTGAAACTCGGGGCAGGCCCAGGAAAGGGCAGGGGCAAAGGAGATGGAGCAGGCTCCTTTGCTTGTCTGAAATCCTTGTGATGCAGGACGATATCCTGACAGACCTGATCAAGGTATTGTTGAATCTCCGGGTATTGGGAAAACTCCTCTTTCAAAGAGGTTATGAATGGCTCAACAGTCTGGCGGGCTATCTCCCTGTCAAGCCTTTTGAGCTGCTGCTGCACCTGCTGCTCTATGGCGTGGATCTGGCGCATGGCTGCTCCCATCTCCCTGTGCAGCTCTTCACTCCTGCCCTTTAACTCATTGCGTTCCTGTTCAGAAAGCTTGTCTATTTCCGATGGAGGCAGAGGATTACCATCTTTATCTGCCGGGATGACCATCATGCCGGTTGGGTCTGCCTGGAGGAGAAAACCCTTTTCCCTTGCTTTCTGTTCCAGTTCTTCGAAGATGGCAGTACGTTTCCGGTTAAAATCCCTTATCACCTCCTCCTTGCGGGCAAGATAACTTTCACTTTCAAATGCCTTGGGAAGCTGGAGATGCAGGTTGTCTATGAGTTCTGCCATCTCATCCTTGAAATGCCTGCCATCCCCAGCCTGCAGTTTTACAGATATCGGGGTGTCGGGATCGAGAAAATTGTAAAGATAAATCCAGTCTGAAAGAGAGCAGGCTCTATGCCCTGCCATGGAATTTACCATGGAGACAGCCAGGTCCATGGCGCCAGTATCCCTGCTGCCGGCAACAAAGATGTTGAAACCGGCTTGATCCAGTTCAAGCCCAAGATTCAACGCCCTTTCAGCCCTTTCCTGTCCAAAAATGGAGACGGCCCCGTCCAGTTCTTTAAGGCTGGAAACCGGAACTGTTGCAGGATCCACAAATGGACGCAGTTTTTCAGGTGCTACCCTTTCCATCCTTTTTTCTGCCATGCCTCTCTAACTCTCTTTCCGGTTCAAGTCAGTTTCGCTGCTTCTCATCTGTCATCTGGTGTTATCTGGAAAAGGGGATGTTGAGATGATTGTAGGCCATTTCTGTAGCGATTCTTCCCCTGGGAGTTCGCTGGATATACCCTCTCTGCACCAGAAAGGGTTCGTAAACCTCCTCTATGGTGTTTGGTTCCTCCCCTATGGAGACTGCCAATGATTCAACGCCTACCGGCCCGCCCCCAAATCGCTTGATGATAATGGAGAGTATCTCCCTGTCCATGCGGTCAAGTCCGTTTTGATCCACGTCCAGCATGGTCAGTGCCCTGTCTGCCACATCTGCAGATATGGTGCCGTCAGCCATGACCTCGGCGAAATCCCTGACCCTGCGGAGCAGCCTGTTGGCTATCCTTGGCGTGCCTCTGGATCTTCTTGCAATCTCCAATGCTCCAGTTGCATCGATCTTGAGACCGAGAATGGATGCTGATCGTGAGACTATCTCCTTAAGCTCATCCTCAGTATAGAACTCCATCCTGAGCACTACGCCAAAACGGTCCCGGAGAGGTGGTGTAAGCAGGCCAGCCCTGGTGGTGGCGCCTACCATGGTGAACCTGGGCAGATCTATCCGTATAGTCCTGGCACTGGGGCCCTGGCCTATCACCAGATCTATCTGGAAGTCCTCCATGGCCGGATAGAGGATCTCTTCTACTGAAGGACTCAGTCTGTGGATTTCATCTATGAAGAGCACCTCGCCTGGCATAAGATTGGTGAGTATTGCGGCCAGATCTCCTGGACGTTCGATAACAGGCCCTGATGTGCACCTGATACCAACACCCATCTCGTGAGCGATAATATGGGCAAGGGTAGTCTTGCCGAGGCCTGGGTATCCGTGGAGAAGGCAGTGATCCAGGGGCTCGCCCCTGTTTCTCGCTGCCTGGATGAAAAGGGCAAGATTCTCCTTGACCTCCTTCTGGCCAACATAGTCTGCCAGTCTCAGGGGGCGGATGGAGTTTTCATTCCTGATATCTTCCTGTTGCGCCTCCATATCCAGATCCCTGCCTGGGACCATGGATAGATCAGGCCAGTTGTCTTTCTGTTTCATCTCGCCCATGTGGATAAGTCCTCGCCTCTTCTCCAGTCCTTGCTATACCTTGGAAAGGAGCTGCAATGCCCTTTTCAGCAGTGTCTCGGTATCTGCTGCGTTTCCTGCCTCGGCAACTGCCTGATCTACAGCCTTCCTGGCCTCATTGGGTCGATAACCAAGGGAGATAAGGCCTTGCAGGGCATCGTTGACCGGGGTAGCAACAGTTTGTAAGAGTGATTTTTCATCAGGTATTCCTGAGAGATCACCCTTGCCGGTTCCCTTGAGCAGCCTTCTTGCCCTGCTCTTCAGGTCAACGCATATCCTCTCAGCAGTCTTTTTGCCCACTCCATGAACAGATTTGAGGCGTGTGCTGTCACCTGCAGCAAGGATATGCAGCAACTCCTGTGGAGATATTGCAGATAGGATGTTCATGGCAAGTTTGGGTCCGACTCCAGAGACCTCTATGAGCATACGGAATATCTCCAGGGCAAACCTGCTGGTGAATCCATAGAGACCGATTTTGTCCTCTTTGAACACCAGATGGGTGTATAGTGTCACCTCATCCTCTCTCTGCTCTATGGCTGCGAGCTGGCTTCCCGGTAGCTGGATCTCATAACCAACCCCTGCTACATCCAGCAGCAGGCCCTGTTCCAGGATTTCAGCTATTTTGCCCCTGAGAAAACCTATCATGGCAAGTTTTGTCCCATCCTATCTGTTCGATGTTGCAAGAT
>JALSKY010000231.1 GCA_026988585.1 Deltaproteobacteria bacterium | reverse complement strand
ATGACGGCTGCATCCATTGCTGCATTGACCATCTACGACATGTGCAAGGCAGTTGACAAGGGAATGGTGATTTCGGACGTCATGCTTCTTGAAAAGAGTGGGGGTAAAAGCGGTCACTGGAAGCGGAACCAGCAGGAAGGATAAAACAGTTATTCCTGTTAAACAGATATGACAAAAAGACAAGGCAGTAATATCAAGCAGGAGGATACATGGAACAGGCACAGCTTGATTATTTCAAAAAAATGCTCGAAGACAAACTGGCCGAACTGCTCGGGGAGGCTGGTAAAACTATTGAAGAGATGACTGCCATTGAGGCAAATGTTGCAGATCCTGCAGACAGGGCGACTCTGGAATCTGAGAGAAACTTTGAGCTTCGCATAAGGGACAGAGAGCGGAAACTGATAAAAAAGATACAGAAGGCCCTGGAACGTATAAAGGATGGGTCTTATGGAGTCTGTGAGGAGTGCGGTGAGGATATAGGTGTCAAGAGGCTTGAAGCCAGGCCTGTTACCACCCTTTGCATCCAGTGCAAATCCCGGCAGGAACAGGAGGAGAAGGCCAAAGGCCTTTGATGAGCAAACAGGAGCATCCATGCCTGAACTCAGGCGCGATCCCATAATCGGAAGATGGGTCATTATCGCAAAGGAGAGGGGAAAGCGCCCCTTTGACTTTGTAATAGAGCCGGAAAGGACAAAGGGAGGATTCTGCCCTCTCTGTCCAGGTAATGAGGCAACTACTCCTCCAGAAGTACTGGCCTATGGCAGAGATGCCCATGATCCCAATGGTCAGGGATGGCGGGTTCGAGTAGTTCCCAACAAATTTCCTGCCCTTATCATCGAAGGAGACTTGGATAAGCGGGGTGAAGGGATCTATGACAAGATGAATGGCATAGGCGCCCATGAGGTCATTATTGAGACTCCGAACCACTATGAGACCATGGCCACAATGGATCTGGAGCAGCTTGCTCTGGTCTTCAGGGCCTATCGGGACAGAATAGTGGATCTATCAGGTGATCCGCGTTTCCAGTATATAATAATATTCAAAAACAAGGGGAAGGCGGCAGGCGCCTCCCTGGAACACGCCCACTCCCAGCTAATAGCACTTCCCATCATTCCTCATCTTATACAGGAAGAACTCAAGGGATGCATGAAATATTATGATTATCGGGACAGATGTGTCTTTTGTGATATAATCAGGCAGGAGAGGTCGCAGAACATCAGGGTCGTGTGTGAAAACGATGAATTCATCACCATCTGCCCCTTTGCTCCGAGATCGCCATTTGAGATGTGGTTCTTGCCCAAGAGGCATTACAGCCGGTTCGTAAGCATGAATGATGAACAGATAAAGATGATGGCTGAGCTCTTCTCCACTACCATGAAGAAACTGGACACTGCCATCAAGGATGTTCCATTCAACTTCATGCTGCACACGGCGCCATTGAGAGAAAACGGGCTGGAGTACTTTCACTGGCATATTGAGATCATGCCAAAGGTTACCACTGTTGCAGGCTTTGAATGGGGAACCGGATTTTACATTAACTCTACCCCGCCTGAAGAGGCCGCGAGGGTCTTGAAAGAGACGGAGATATCATAGGAGAGAATAGCCATGAGTGATAAAAAAAGGATTCTCGTAGTAGATGACGAAGAGAGCATTCATCTCCTTTACAGGGAGGAGTTTGAAGAGGAAGGTTACGAAGTCGTCTCTGCCATGAGCGGTGAAGAGGCCCTGCAGCTCTTCAAGGAAGACCCACCGGATCTGGTTGTCCTGGATATCAATATGCCAGGCATGGATGGAATTGAGGTGTTAAGGCAGATGAAACAGATGCAGCCTGACATCCCGGTGATCTTGAGCTCTGCTTATCCTGAATACAAGCAGGAACTGGCATCCTGGGCCTCAGACGACTATATAGTTAAATCCTTCAACATGGATGAACTCAAGGAATCGGTAAAGAAACACATTGCCAGAAAAAAATAGCCTGAATTCACTTGGATATCCATGTTTATTGACCAATAACTTCAGATAATTACTCCTTTCCATCAGGCTCCATATAAAGGCTGATAGTCTGGTTGCCTGTCACGCCTGACGTAGTGATGGAGAGGTTATATCTGTTCACCAGAAACTCCAGCAAACCAAAACCAACTGTCTTTTCCAGAGGCAACATCAAGGCCCTCCCGTTATGGGATATCCTCAAAACCACCTTGCCCTCTACAAATTCTGACTGCAGGGTTATCTTTTTATCCTTGAGCCCTTTCATTCTCTTCAGGATAGCCTGCAAGATATATACATAGGCATTGGTCCAGGCAAACCTGTCACCCCTCACAGCAGGAAGACCATTGCGCAGACGTAGTTCAAGATCCACCTTGCGGAAGTCAGAATTGAGGGCAATGATACCCAGTGCATCATCCACCATATCATTGAGAGATGCCGCTGCTCTCTGACATGACAGTTTGTCCCTCTCCCGTCTCTTTGCAGCTATGCGGCAGAACTCCACCACATCATCAAAAAGGCCTGTTATGGTCTCCAGTTCAGATGCCCAACTTATCACATCCTGATTACGATTACCCTGGGAGATTGCCTTGTCGATCTTCAACTGTAGCAGATCTAACCGGCCCACCACTGCTGAAAGAGGGTTCACGATATCTTCAAGGAGTTCATCGAATATCTGCCCTAACATCATATAACGGGCCTGATACAGCAGATTATCATCCCTCTTCCCCAATCTCTCCTTGAGTTGATAGAGGAGGGTGACATCCCTGACTTCTGTAATAAGGATGGATATCTCACCCACATGGATGGGAGAAAGGGTTATGTTAAAATACCTCCCCCTGTTTTTGCCGTTTTCATCACAGGCCAGGGCCTGAAACTGCAGGCTGGATGAGGAAGCAAGGGCCTTGCTGGCAGCCTCTGCAAAATTGAACTCGGTAGAGCTCAGATGTTTGAACAGCAGATCGAGCCCCTCCCAGGAACCACCCTGATATGTCTCAGGGGCAAAAGATAAAAAGGGAAAATGGCGGCTAATGGAAATAACAGATAGTTCCTGGTCAAAAATTACCAGGGGATTGTGTACGGCATCAAGTATCTCCTGAAATACGGGACTGGAAACAGGGGTTGAACCAAGCCCATTGCAGATAAGATTCAGCATAGCTGAAAAGATGGTTTCATCGTCAGGGAAAATTACCCCTGCCTGCCCCTTATGCTGGCCTCCCTGTTTCCAACGTACCTGGGCGGGCAGTTCCGTAACATTATCGGATCTACCATTACATTTTGGCCTTATCCAGAGATCATCCTCCTCTTTCACTGTGCCCTTGAGCAATAGCAGCCTCATCCCGGACGGTGAAATATCCATGGACCTGGCCTCTGCTATAACCTTGTCGCCATTGAGAAGCTCAACAGGCATCTGAAACTGGAGCCTGCAATGTCTCCTTCTGTCCGGTACAGGATGTTCTCGGCCCATTTTTTCCCTCGCTGCATGCTTCATTAAAATTTTTAATGCAAAAAAAAGGCCAAGGGGGAAAAGGCCAACAGACCGACAAAGGAACCGCAGAAATGGGTAGATTGAGAAAAAAATAGAGAGGTAAGAAAAATAGTTCCAAATGAACAGAACTATTTTTCCACTAAAAAAGGAAAACTTTTCTAAAGACAGGAAAACAAGGCAGACTGCACCGGATCATAAACTATCTGATGTGGGTTTGATATTGATAGTCGCACCTGAATGAGAAGAAAGGTCATCATCGATATCATAATCTCTCATCTTGTAAAGAAGGGCCTTGTAGCTGATTTTCAAGAGCTTGGCCGCCTCCTTCCTGTTTCCCCTGGCCACAGACAGGGCCTCCTCTATAACAACTCTCTCCGCTACGGCCTGTGCCCTTTTCTTCACCTCCTTCAAGGGAGGCAGTCCCTGCGCTACCTGAGCCTTGACATCCTGCAACACTGCATCAAGTATCTGCTGATCCGGCTGCCACTGACTCTTTCGTTCCAGTCTGGATTCCGAACCATGGATCTTGCGAGTCAGATCATCTATGATAGCGGCCTCATCCTGGGTAACCATCAGCTTCTGGATAAGATTCTCCAGCTCCCTGACGTTACCTGGCCAGTTATACTGCATAAAAAGGCGCATCAGATCCGGCGAAATCTGAAACTGCCCCTCATGCTGCCCCAGGCTGGACTGATATTTGGCCAGGAAATGCCTGACAAGCAGGGGGATATCATCGAGCCGATCCCGCAGAGGCGGAACGATTATCTTTATTATATTGATCCTGTAATAGAGGTCTTCCCTGAAAGTTCCTGCCTGTATATCTGCTTCCAGGTCATGATGGGTGGCACAGACAATCCATGTATTGACCTTGACATCCTTGACGCCGCCAACCCTGCTGAACTCCCCATCCTGGAGCACCTGGAGCATCTTGGCCTGCAAGGAAATGGACATATCTCCTATCTCGTCCAAAAAGATAGTGCCGTTGTCAGCCAGCTCAAACTTGCCTGGCTTGGGCTGATCAGCCCCGGTGAAGGCCCCCTTCTCGTAACCAAAGAGCTCGCTTTCAAGAAGCTCTCCTGGAAGAGCAGCACAGTTGACCTTGACAAAAGGGCGGTTTCGGCGGCCGGATTGCTGATGCAGACTTCTGGCCACAAGCTCCTTACCCACACCACTTTCGCCATTTATCAATACAGTAAGGCCGGTATCCGCCACCCGTGCTATGAGCTGCTTTAACCTGGATATCGCCTCGCTTTCCCCGATTATTAACTCCATGCCCCACCTTGTGAAAAAATTTTCCCCTATTTTCTACCAATTACGCTCTTTTTTTTCAATCATATAATGGCAGAAACCTGACGAATAATTTATATATAGCTGAATGAAAACTGAATATCCATTTACAGACTGACCAAAAGACAGGAACCCGCTCCATGAAAACCAATAAAGCTGCACAGGAACAGAAAGAGCAGCAAAGAATCGTAATTGTTGATGACGAAGCAGCCATTCGCAACCTGATGGCCCAGTATTTTTCCAGGCTGAAGATAGACCATCGCATAGCATCCAACGGGATAGAGGCCCTTAAGATACTGGAGGGCTTTCCTGCAACCCTGTTAATTACAGATCTTATCATGCCTGAAATGGACGGATTCGAACTGATGCGCAAGGCCAGGGAACTCAACAAAGATATGGATGTGATCGTGATGACCGGCTACTCCAAAAACTTCACCTATACAGATGTGATCAGGGCTGGGGCCAGCGACTTCATACAGAAACCTTTTCCTTTGGATGAGCTTGAGGCAAAGGTGAACCGGATATTCAGGGAGAGGGAGCTTCGTTATCAGCTCCACAGGCTTTCCATCAAGGATTCCCTTACAGACCTGTATAACCGCCGCTGTTTCGATGAAAAGATCCGTGAGGAGGCGATCAGGGCGGTTCGGCAGAACTACCCGCTTTTTCTCATCATGCTGGACCTGGACAACTTCAAGGAGATAAACGACCGCAAAGGACACCAGGCAGGAGACAGGGTGTTGCAGCATGTGGCAAATACCATCAGGAAGTCAACCCGGGAACATGTGGATATCTGTTTCAGATTTGGCGGCGATGAATTTGCAGTACTTATACCCTATGCAACCCAGGAGCAGGCAGCAGCCATTGCAGAGAGGATCAGGACCAATCTGCTCAACAGAAAAGGAGACAGGGTAACCGCCAGTATAGGACTTGCTTCACTCCAGATATCGGAACCTCAGCAACTTGAGGAGGGTGTTGACGATCTCATCAGAAAGGCAGATTCAGCCCTCTATATGGCAAAGGAGTTGGGAGGCAACCAGTTGGTAATAAAGGACAGGGAGTATCAGGAAAAGTAACAGCACCTGTTATACCTATAGCTGGAATCCTGCTGATCAATATCTTTTTTGGCCTCCAGATAATCCTGTAAAATCCTGTTATGATCAAAACAGAGAGGGCCTGCTTCCTCTGGCCTTACAAGGATTACCTCTTTAGCATCATCACCTGCCACAGGTTCTCCGCTGGAAGAAGCCACAAAGACAGAGGTTATGGTGTGGAGCCGCCTATCCCTGGAAGGGTCGGAATATACTCCAAGAAGATATTTAATCTCTATCTCCAGTCCCGTCTCCTCCCTGGCCTCCCTTGCGGCAGCATCAGCCACAGACTCTCCATAGTCAACAAATCCACCAGGCAGAGCCATCCCCTTCGGAGGATTTTTTCGCTCTACAACCACTATCTCTCCTTGAATTTCAATGATTATATCCACAGTTGGCACTGGATTGCGGTATGCGGTCAGCAATGCCCCACATCTTTCACATTCAATATGACGAGTCATCCCCATGGTTCAGCATCATCTCCCTATAGAATAGTCTGAAAGCAGCCTGATCATCTCCTTGTGGATATGGCTGTTTGACGCAGCCACTTCGCTGAAAAATGGGGTGAAAGGCCTGCCCTGAAAATCAGAAACTTGGCCGCCAGCCTCCTGGATGAGCAGCCAACCTGCAGCAGTATCCCACGGCTTGAGTTTCATCTCCCAAAAACCTTCAAATCGCCCAGCTGCTACATAGGCCAGGTCTATGGCAGCTGCCCCTGCACGCCTGATCCCCTGAGCCCTTACGATCATTTTGGAGAAGGCATCTATGACATCTCCTGAATCTTCATGGATATCATACGGAAACCCGGTGGCAAGAAGCGACCTCTCCATGCTCTCTTGAGTGGAAACCGAAATAGGGTTGCAATTGAGCCAGGCTCCTCTGCCCTTGAGGCCCCAGAACAGCTCTTTAAGCCGGGGCAGATAGACCATTCCCAACAGGGGAGTGCATGAAGCGGATGAATCCACCTGGGTCAAGGCTATGGAGACTGCATACATGGGGAAAAAATGGGCAAAGTTTGTAGTCCCGTCCAGAGGATCAACTATCCAATATCGCCCTGGTGAGAGATCCCATTTTCCCGGGACAGGTGAAGATCCACTATCTTCCTCTGCCAGTATTTCTACCTCTTCGATCCCTTTCAGAGCGTGCAGAATCACCTTTTCAGAGGCAAGATCTGCATCTGTCACCAGATCTATACGCCCCTTAAAATTTATCCTGAAGCCCGTCCTGGCATAGGAGAGAAGCACCTCCCCTGCCTCAACTATTGCAGAAAATGCAGCACGGGCCTCTTGTGCCAGACCAACCGGTCCAGCTTCCTCAGACATCTTTCTGCCGATCTCGTCCAGATTGAATCCATCCTGCTCTGCCAAAACACCCATCTGAATCTCTCCTCCCTATTCATGAAGGAACCCAAACCCATGCCAATCGGCAATAGTTCCATCATTGCTCAACACAACTTTTTTACACAGGAGAAGATAAAGCTTCAGGGGAGTAGCACAACCATTTTTAGTCTTTTTTAAGAAACAGTGAATAAAAACATGGAAATAGTATGTACGGTATCAGAACCGGACCGGCACAAAACGACCTTTCTGGATCTTCACCAGGAACACCTTATCCAGCCCCTGATGATCTTTGGCAGAGAAACTGATGTATGTTCCGATACCAGGGTCATAATCCCTCAGGCTGTTGGCGGCCTGAAGAACACTTTTCCTGTCGGGTTCTGGACCGGCCCTGTTCAGGATTTCCACCAGTGTCTTTGCTGCCAAAAATCCCTCAAAACTCAGATAACCAGGTTTGAAATCGTTGAATCTGGCCTTCATTACTGCGTGATATTCCTGGACAGCAGGGAGATCCATGTTCCACGGGGACGGGACCACCTGGGAGATCATCACGCCATCTCCATCCTTGCCGAGATAGTGAGCCAGAGCCGCACTTCCCACAAAAGAGATGTTGAGAAAAAGGCAGTTTGCCATACCACTTCTCTTGGCAATCTGGATAAATCTGACGCAGGGCTTGTAGGTACCTATCATTATCACTGCCTCTGGCTTCAGCCTGGCCAACTTTTCCACTGCACCCTTTACAGCAATGGTATTTCTGGCATAGCTTGCACTCCCTTCCAGCTTCATGCCCCTTTTCTTCATAGCGCGCTGGACCCCGGCAAGGCCAGCCTGGCCAAAGGAGTCCGCTTGATAGAAAACAGCTATCCGGTTAAGAGCCAGATTGTCCACAAGATACCGAACCATCATCTCGGTCTCCATGAAATAACTGGCTCTCAGGTTGAATACCAGCGGCCGGACCGGATGCCTCAAAAACTCCGCTCCAGTCATGGGGAAAAAGAATGGAAGGCCAGCATCCTCTGCAACAGGCAGGGCAGCCTTGGCTGTTGGGGTACCAACATATCCGGTCAACAGGAGTACATCGTCAGTAACGAATCTCCTTGTATTTGCCCTGGCCCGGCCTGGCTCATAGCCATCATCCCTTATCTTAAGAACTATCTTCCTGCCATTAACTCCGCCATTCTGATTTACATGAGCAAAATATGCCTGGAACCCTCTTGCATATTCCCTTCCAAGCTTTCCGCTTGTTCCGCTCTGGGCACTGGATGCCCCGAGAACCAACTCCTGAGAAGCAGCGATTTCAGGGCAAACAAAAGAGAAACACAAAAACAGGATGGCTAAGGAGTTCCGGCAGTTCTTCAACATGATATTTTCCTTGATCCCCTTGGGCTTGTCGACACAATCTTAGACTTTTCCCTTTATCAGGAGAAAGAAGAGACCTTGAATCTCCTCATGATCTTCTCCAGCTCCTTGGCCCCTTTCTGCAGGGCAACCATATCTTCCAGGGCGACCTCAGCACCCTTGGCATTCTGGCTGGCAACGGCTGCCATGGTATCCAGCAGTTCTCTGAGGGCTGCGCTACGCTCCTTCTGTTTTTCGGTTCTGGACGTGATCTCGCTGGAGTTTACCACGACCTGCCCCACAGTCTCCACAGCCGTCCTGGTAACCATGGATGAGGATCTGGCGATCTCTGAAATCCTGTCGCTGAGTTCCTGAAGTACTGCAATAGCCTCTTCCACCCGTTTTCTTCTCTCACCCTGCTTGCCTGTCATCTGCACAATGGATGAGGACAACTCCTTGACCTGATCCATGGAATTTACCAGGCGCCCAGTAGCCTTTGACTGCTTGCCGGATGCCTCTGCAATCTCGATGATGACCTTTGCAGAATCTTCCACTGCACGCAGCAACTCTTCCAGGGTATTACTGCTCTCATTGGCCAGATTGAGCCCTGTCTCCACGCTTTCCGCACTCTCCTCGATAAGGCTTTCAATTTCACGGGTTGACTCACTGGTCCGGTCTGCAAGCTTACGAATCTCCTCGGCAACCACGGCAAAACCCCGTCCATGCTCGCCGGCCCTGGCGGCCTCGATTGCTGCGTTAAGGGCTAGAAGGTTGGTCTGCTCTGCAATGTCTGAGATCATATCTACGATCTCCCGAACCTGCTGAGAACTCTTGGCTATATTCTCCATACCCCGTACCGTCTCTGCAAGGGCCTGACGCCCCTTCTGGGCATTCTGCATGGTTCCTTCCGCCTGAACAGCCGCCTGTTCTGCCTCCTTGGCCATGAGATTCAGCTCACTTGCCATCTCCCTCAGGGCAACTGATGTTTTTTCCGCTGCTTCTGACTGTTGAATCGCACGGGCCTGGACCTGCTGAGCGGTTTCACCCATAGCAGCAACTGTTTCAACCACAGTCTGAGCCCCAGATTTGTTTTCATTAGAGACCTTGCTGATCTCACCACTGGTATTGACAATCTCTTCAATTACAGAAGCAACTTCCCTGGCAAGTTTTGCAGATGACTGTGCATGCTGCGCCACCTCCTGGGCGGTCTTTCCCATGAGCTCCACACGCTTCTGGGCATCCTTGGATCTGTGGGCCTGTTTGCCTGCATTCTCAGTGATCCTCTCTGCCACCTGATAGACCCTGCTACTGGTACTGGCAAACTCTCCTGACTTCTGCACAACGTCTTTAAATGCCTCCTGAAGGGCGTCGAGAAAACCGTTCATGGATCTTGTCATTGCTGCCATTTCGTCCCTGCCCTTCACCTCCATTCTCTTGGTGAGGTCCATCTTCTGGGAAACGGAGTTGATAAAGCCTGCAGTCTTCTTGATTGGATCCACAACACTTCGTGCAAACAGGAGAATGATGATCGAAAATGCCACAAAGGTTACGCCATTTGCGACTATTATAG
>JALSKY010000230.1 GCA_026988585.1 Deltaproteobacteria bacterium | reverse complement strand
ACCTCCGGCTTTTTCGGCTTCACTACTCTGGAAGGGATAGCCCATTTTGCCGAGGATATTCTTTCAAAGTTGCGAGACGGTCTTGTCCCTGTTGATGAGGAGATAACCACGATACTTCTCCAGTCAGTTGACTATATCAAGGCGATCCTGGCTGAACTTGAACAGAACGGCAAGGAGCCGGTGGATACCGAGTACCTGGATTTCATTGTTGATCTGAGAAATTTTGCTGAGAAGATCGCCAGTAAGACAGGATCGTCGGAGGGTAGCGATGAGGTATCGGGAGCGGAATCTGCCGAGGCCCAGGCAGGCGGCGATGATGCTGTATCGGAGGATGAAGGCCCTGGCAAGGCAGAATCTGAAGAGAAGGAGCAGGGCGCGGAGAGCAGTGTAGCCCCGGATGATCAGCCTGAGAAAAAATCAGCTACTGCTCCTGAGCCAAAGGTATCTGAAAAGCTGCCGGAAAAGAAGAAGCAGGGCCCTGCAGCAGCCAGAAAAAGGATCTCTGCACCTCCGGCAACCCCAACTCTCACCGAGACTCATGTCCGTATAGATGTGCATCTCCTGGATCAGTTGATGACCCTTGCTGGTGAACTGGTGCTCTCCAGGAACAGGCTTACGCAGATCGCCAACAGGATAAGTGATCCTGAATTTATCACTGCAAACCAGCGCATGAGCCTAGTGGTTACAGAGCTGCAGGAACAGATAATGAAGACCAGGATGCAGCCAATTGGAAACGTGTTCAACAAATTCCCCCGTATAGTCAGGGATCTTGCACGCACAGCAGAGAAAAAGGTTCAGTTGCAGATAGAGGGAGCGGAGACCGAGCTCGACCGTTCCATAATCGAGAGCATCAAGGATCCCCTGACCCACATGGTAAGGAACTCCATTGACCATGGCATAGAATCCCCGGATATAAGGGTGCAGAAGGAGAAGCCTGCTGTTGGCACCCTTTTAATGCGTGCATATCATGAGGGTGGCCAGGTCATCATTGAGATCGTGGATGATGGGGCAGGAATAGATCCGGACAAGATCAGGGCTAAGGCGGTTGAAAAGGGTGTGGTCACACAGGAGCAGGCAGAGGCCTTAAGTGATCGAGAGGCGCTCATGCTCATATTCCAGCCAGGCTTTTCCACTGCTGAGCAGGTTACCAACATCTCTGGCCGCGGAGTAGGGATGGACGTGGTAAAGACCAATATTGAAAAACTTGGGGGAACTGTGGAGCTTTCCAGTCAGGTCAACCTGGGCACCACAGTGAAGATAAAGATACCCTTAACACTTGCAATCATCCCCGCACTAATAGTCACATCTGCCGGACAGAGATATGCCATCCCCCAGGTCAATCTTGTGGAGCTTGTCCATCTCAATAAGGACCAGGTCCAAAAGGATGTACAGGTAATAGGCAGTTCCGAGTTCTACAGGCTGCGTGGAGAGATACTTCCTCTGATCAGATTGAGAAAGGCCCTGGGTACTACTGATGTTGAGGTTTCCGCTGAAGAGGATGGTGGTCTTAACATTGTTGTCCTAAATGCCGGAGATCGTCCTTTCGGCCTTATCGTGGATTCCATTGCCGATTCTGAAGAGATAGTGGTTAAGCCTCTGGGCAGGCACCTGAAACATATCAAGCTGTTTGCAGGAACCACTCTCATGGGTGATGGAAGGGTGGCATTGATCCTTGATGTGGTTGGCCTGACAGCAGCAATGGCCGGCAGTGGTGAAGAAGGCCTCAAACATGGAGCGGTCATAGCCGGCACTGGAATCGATGAGGAGCGTCAGTTCCTGCTTCTCTGCAGCATAGGGCCTGAAGAGTATTTTGCACTGCCCCTTGCCCTGGTCAATCGGCTGGACAAGATCAGTGCAGATCAGATAGAGCTGGTCAGTGGAAGGGAGGTGATACAGTATCGAGGCCACTCCATGCCGGTGCTGAGGCTGGAAAACTACCTGCCTATCACCCCTCTGCCTGAGCAGGATGAATATCATCTCATTGTGTTTCATATGAATAACAAGGATGTGGGCTTCCTGGTCTCCAAGATAGACGACAGCGTGGATATTGCCATTGATGTAGAGGAGGAGACCTTCAAGCAGGAAGGAATTCTCGGATCTGCCATCATCAAGGAGAGAACCACCCTGTTTCTCGATGTGTATCAGATCATCTCCATGCATGATCCTGATTTCTTTACCGCCAGCAGGGATGAGGTGCCGAGCGATGCCAGGATATTGCTGGCAGAGGATTCCTCATTTTACAGGAATCTGCTTGTCTCCTATCTGACAGCAGAAGGCTATGAGGTGATAACGGCCGAGGATGGCCAGCAGGCCTGGGAGCTTTTCCAGCAGGAAGATATCGATTTGGTTATTACCGATATTGAAATGCCGTTCATGGATGGTTTTGAACTCACCAGAAAGATACGCAATGAGAGTTCAAACTCTTCTGTTCCTATTATTGCCGTAACCTCTCTTTCAGGAGAGAGAGACAAGCGGAGGGGGATGGAGGCAGGAGTGGATGATTATCAGCCCAAGCTGGACAGGGATCAGGTGCTCACTGCAGTAACCAGTCTGCTTGTTGAAAAATCAGCAAAGGCTGCAGCCTGATGCTGAGTTGGATTTCACAGTTCAGGAGATGAGATATGTCACAGGAAAAGGATCAGATGGGTGAAAAAAAGGGCGAGGTGGTGGAGTTTCGCGGAGAAGAGAGCAGGCAGTTCGTAACCTTCTATTTTGGAGACCATTTTTTTGGTCTTCCAATAGATGAGGTTATAGAGATCAACAAGACACTGGATGTCACTCCGGTACCTCTCGCGCCAAGCTATGTAAGTGGCGTAATAAACCTCAGGGGTCAGATATTGACGGCCATAAATCTTGGTAAAAGGATCGGCCTTCATGTCCTGGATCACCCTGAAAGCTCCGATGGTGAGCAGCAGGGATACAACAATGTAATAATGGGTAACCGCGAGGAACCCATCAGCCTGCTGGTTGAGAGGATTGGCGATGTGATGTCGGTGCCTGTCGCACAGATAGAGCCAACACCCAACATGATAGATGGGGTGAATGTCCGTTTTGTCAAGGAGGTGTGCAAATTGCCAGGAGAGCTCCTGATAATTTTGGCACCTCAGAGCCTTGAAACTACAGAACTGGATGAAAAGGCATCCTGAGAATGTATGAAGCTCTTAGAACCGGAACGCAAACAGCCATGGATGATCCTTTGAATGTATTGGGTCTGGGGCCTGATGCCAGCGTTGATGAGATCAAGGCAGCTTTTCGCAGGTTGGTCAAGAAGTGCCACCCCGACATGGCATCTGGTGATGCTACTGCCTTGAAGCATTTTCTCCGGCTGAAAGAGGCCTATCAGGATCTGCTTCAACTCCATACGGCCTGTGTGGTGTCAAGGGGAAAACAGGGAGTCCATGAAGAGAATTCTTTTAAATACAGTGGCATTCAGACCCTTTTCTTTCTGGAGGTGGATGCAAGGGATGCGTTGAAGGGGGTAAAGTTGCAGGTAACAGTCCCGGAAAAAGAGGAGTTCTGCCATGCCTGTAATGGTCTTGGAAAGGTCCCTGACTCCTCATCCAGCCCCTGCAAGGCTTGCAACGGCAGGGGATATCAGGAGATAGAATGGGGTGAAGAGCTACTGCAGGTTGTGTGCAACCATTGCAGCGGAAAAGGGACTTTGGGCCTGACAGTTTGCAAGGCCTGCAGAGGGCAGGGACAGATCCTTACTGAAAAACAGGTAACAGTTACGATACCGCCAGGTATTTCGGATGGAGCCATAATCAAGCTGCCTATGCAGGGGCCTTGGGACAGAGAGCTTGAGCGGAGGCAGGACCTCTTTTTTGAGATCTCAGTAAAATGGCCAGAACAGTTCTCCCTGAAGGGCCGGGACATATTTTCCGTTCTAAAAATCGACTGCTGGACAGCACTGTCAGGGGGGAGGGTTCAAGCTACAGTTCTGGATGGAGTGCGGAGCATAGATATCCCTGCCGGAACCGGGCCAGGGAGCGAGATTCGAATCGAGAGGCATGGGTGGATAGATGACAGCGGTAACAGGGGGGATCATATCTTTAAGGTGGAACTGGAGATGCCGTCCGGTCCCTGTCCTGATGATGCCAGGAGGCTTCTGGAAAGGCTCAAGGAGATATGGCCCATACAGGATTTGGATCCTGCAGGTGTTCTGCCAGGATGAACAAAAGAAAACGTGATTGGATGCTGCCTTGGGCATGTGACCAATGTGGAAGGCTCATGCAATATGAAGGAAGATTCTATAGACGGAGAGATACGAGGTACATATTCGGAGGTGAAAAATAATGTTCAGGTCAATTAAAAAATTTTTGGAGGAGTCCAGCATAACCTTCAGGCTCATGGCAGCAGTGACAGCCTCAGTAGTTCTGATGGTCCTTATTCAGTGCGGGCTGATGTTGAGATCTGCTGACAAGAAACATGAGATGTTTATTGAAAACAGTCTCAAGGAAGCGGATTACCTGGCAGGAGAGGCAGATCGGATAGCCAAGAGGAATCTTGGCCTTGCCATGCTCATTGCAGAGATGCCAGATGTCAAGGCTGCCATAGCCTCCAGGGATAGAGAGAAACTGTATAAGTTGGTAAAACCGCTACAGGAAAGGCTTGTTGCCGATGGCGTGGCCAAAATCAAGATCCATTTTCATCTTCCTCCAGGCCGCTCTTTTCTGCGGGTATGGAAACCTCAGAAGTATGGAGATGACATCTCCAGTTTCAGAAAGACAGTGGTCACTGTCCTGAAGACCGGGAAACCTGTGAGCGGTATTGAGGCAGGCAGGGTAGGGCTTGCTATCCGTGGGGTAGCTCCGATCCTGGACAGTAAGGGGAATGTAATGGCGAGTATTGAGACCATTTCTGATCTGGCAGGATTGAGCAGTGCTGCAACAGAAAATGGAAAGCTAAATATCATCTTTTCCATTGACAAGGTCAAGGCAACCGCTGCCGTGGATTCCAACAGAAAACAGATAGGTAGATATACCATGTTGGTTACACCGCCCTCCTCCATAGCCGGAATCGATATACCTGAAGACCTTCTGGACAGGGCTTTTTCTCATGGGAAGGCATCACTTGAAAGAGGTGGTTTCCTGATAACGGCTGCTACCATTCCTGATTACAGGGATGAACCCACCGGTATCTATGTCCGTTTTATCAATATGTCCCTTTTCAAAAAGGAACTTGTGGCCAATTTGGTGAGTGCATTGACTGTGGCAGCATTTACCGGTCTCATTGCCTTGATTACTGTGGCCTTGGTAATCAAAACCAATATGAGAATTCCTCTGGCGAGGATTATTCGAAACCTGGATGAGATCTCTGAAGGCAGACTCAAAAGGGGATGTGAAATAAAAGGGCCACAGCAGGTCAGGCTGCTCTCCAGGTCCGCGAACAATATCCTTTTTTCCAATGGCCACCTTGTCAACCTGATAAAAAAGGTATCAGAAAGTATGAAATCAGCTTCTTCTGAACTGAGTCATGTGGATTCAAGGGTTGGGGATACTGCTGGAGATGTGGAGAGGGCTTCGCAGGAGATGGTAAGGTCCTTTGAGGAGGCGGTGGATGTGCTGAATGGGGTTTCCGTATCTGTTCAGGAACTCAGCTCAGCTACATCAGAAATCGCCCAGAGCGTTAATGAGACCGCATCTGCCACAAATGAAGCAATGGATAAGGCCAGTTTCACCAACACCGTCATGGAAGAGCTTGGTGAAAATTCAGACAAGATAGGGCATATCATTGGGGTGATAAATACAATAGCTGAACAGACGAATCTGCTGGCCTTGAATGCCACCATAGAGGCTGCCAGGGCCGGCGAGGCTGGGAAGGGATTCGCTGTTGTTGCAAATGAGGTGAAGGAACTGGCCAAGCAGACCGCATCAGCCACAGAAGAGATTCAAAACATGATCAATCTCTTTCAGGATGGCATTGACAAGGCAGTAGTGTCAGTGAGGGAGATCACAGACTCTGTAGGGAACATCAACAATCTTGCCAATACCATCGCCAGCGCCACAGAGGAACAGACAGCAACAGTGGCAGGGATCAGTGAGACAGTTCAGGCCAGTGAAGATAATTTCAGGATGCTGGTCACAAGGGCCCAGGAACTTTCTGCCAGTGCGGACAATTTGGCCAAAACTGCATCCCTTGTGAATGGTATCAGCACCTCTATCGGCATGATGTCTGTACAGTTCTCAAGTATCTCAGATATTTATGATCTGGATATGAAAGGTGTCAACAGCGTCTGCTCCACATTGACCCCGAGAGGTAAGATGACAGGAGCGATACTTGGACACTTCACATGGCTGGAGACCTTGCGCATGGATATCTTGAATGATCGCAGGCCCAGCGTGGAGCTGGATCCCTCCAAGTGTTTGATGGGCAGATGGCTCAGCGAACAGGACGAAGATAACAGTATCTTTTCAGTGGAGTTGATAGATGAGGTTTATCGACTTCATGAGGATATCCATGCCTATGCCCAGAGGATAGCTGAAATGACTGAACAGAGAATGGATAGAGATGCCAGGATGACTCTGTTCAACAAGGAGATACAGCCAAGGCTCGTAAGGATTATGGAACTGCTGCTGTCACGCAAAACTGCTCAGGATTTGGCAGTGAATCAGTAAGCATGGAGGCTGACAGTCATATTATTGGCTGTCAGCCTTACTTGAATCTTTTAGAGCCGTTCGCTGTCTATCTCTCTTTTTGCTGCATCTATGGCATTCTTGGATAGGCACAATCCAGGGGTGTCAGGCTCAGTTATATCTCCGATAATTGCAGTAAGCACCTTGGAATTCTTTAGTTTTCTTTCAGATATCAAAGGAAGAAAACCTCTATCCTCCTTTACCTCTGCAGCCAGATCGTTCCTGATCAATATATCCAGGGTATCTTTCACTTTGTCCATGGGTCTCTTGACCTGTTGGCTGAGCTCCTCCAGGGTCACTGTTTTACCGTTGATATGTGCCTGGAACAGGGCCTTCATCAGGTCAAGGGCAAGGGCCAGCATCAGGGCCGGGGGCCACCATCTCTCAAATAAATTGATACATTTATGGTTCTGAACTGCATAAGATGTCTGTGCCCCTATGAGAAATACCAGCCAGCTGAGATAGAGCCAGAATATAAAGAGGGGTAGTGTTGCAAAAGAACCATATATGGCATTATATTTTGCGACTCCGATCTGGAGCTTGACATAGAGTGTCTGCATAAGAATCCAGCCAAGTCCGCCTACTATGCCTCCCACTGTTGCAGGCATAACCTTGACATTTGTGTTGGGCATAAACCGGTAAAGAATGGTAAATGTGCCCACGACAAGAGCTGCTGGAAGAAACTTGAACAACAGAGGCAATATCCAGGAAACCTTGAACATTGCTGCCAGCGAGGTGATGAGTCCTTGATGCTCCAGGGCGGCCATAGTCCAGAAGGCAGCATTTATAGAGACAGGCATAAGGATAATCAGTGCAATGTAATCTATGATTTTTCTCCCAATATCCCTGGCCTCATGGGTCTTCCAGATAACATTGAGTGATTCCTCTATATGGCTCATGAGCATTATCACGGAATAGATGATTCCGAGGATACCAAACCAACCGAGAGCCGCAAAATTGGTCTTTTCCACATAGGCAAATATCTTGTCCACAGCGATACGCAGGTGTTCCACCGAGCCTTCCCCATCATTGCGGATCTCCTGTTGCTGAAGATCTGAATCAGAGTCGGGTTTGCTGTCATGTTCAAGGGTTTCATCCATGGCGGTCCCGGAAGAGATTGGATCGTCCGTGTCCAGGTTGTCCGGTTTGGGTACCACTTCCGGTTCGTATCTGTTTTCCCTTGATCCAGAGCTGGATGGAGAGATTTTCCAATCTTCTTTCTTCTGGCCTTTTTGGTCAGATATTTGCTGTGAGAGCTGGTCTATCATCCGGTAAACCATGGCCTTCATCTGGTCATCTGCGCCAAGACCCTTCAATACTGCAGTGCTCATGGCCAGAAGCGGTATTAGTGAGAGGATTACAGTGTATGTCAAGGCGCTGGCCCTTAGACTCAGCTTGTTTTTTTCATATCCATAGGCCACGATGAACAGTATCCGCACCAGATGTTTGAGTGCTGCTACTGTTGTGGCAGAAAATGAGCCATCTTCTGTTGTTTCTGTGTCCCAAGCCCATGCCTTGACTCTTTGAAACATAGTGATAAATCTCCTCTACGTTGCATCCAACAGATTTAAATCCATTTTTTTGCACAGGTGCATGACTTATTACCCCAAATTATACACTCCGATTGCCTGAGAAAAGAAATTTTTTCTGGATTATTGAGGGATCAACAGTTATTTATCACAAACTTCTCTACACCCAAAAGGTGAAGTTGAATGTGAGCTGCATAACCTAAGATTATTATTAAGATTTCAGATTGTTACACAAAGTGCTCCCAGTATCCTGTGAAGTTTGCACGGATGTTAAAGATGGAAGGCAGGGTTCAGACAGATATAGTCTGATGTCATGAGCGATAGTTTCGGCATATTTTTGTTCATGTGATCATATCCTTCAGCCCGGACATCCGCAGGGTGGGGCGTTCTATGCAGTGCCTTAAGGCATCTTTGTTGCCATAGACGGAAATAGCCCTTTTTGCCCTGGTTATGGCAGTGTAAAAAAGCTCCCGGCCTGCCATGACAGAGCCTGTCTGGGGGAGTAAAAAAAGAACCCTGTGAAACTCTGAGCCCTGGGAGACATGCACTGTGATTGCCCAGGCAGGTTCAAAACGTGGAAGGCGCGAAATGGAAAAGGCCTCGGGTGAGCCATCCACCATGAAATATGCCTTCAAGTTCCCGGATTCATCGCACCAGACAATGCCGCTGTCTCCATTATAGAGTCCCAGAAGATAGTCGTTCTGCCTGACTATCACAGGAAGCCCCTTGAAGGGCCTGCTGGCAGATGAGCCAAAAAAGTGGCGTGATACAAACTCATTTACTGCCATGGTTCCAGAAGGCCCGTCATGCACAGAACAGAGTATCTTTATTGTTTCAAGGAGGCTGAGGGCATCTGCCGGGCTGCTGCACCCCTTGATGGCATCTACGAATGGGGCCAGCTCCTTGAGCAAAAAACGGTCAAGGGGCAACAGCGACGGGCTTATGAAACAAACATCCTCCTTGGATCTATCTTCAAGGATGCTTTCAGCCCCTTTGAAGTCCCCCTGGTTTACTGCCTGGGACAACTGGTATATGCCGCTATCATGTCCAAAACGGTAGTTGTGGTGCAGGACCACCATGTTGTCTGAAAGCAGAGCAGAGGGGCCCTCTTCTTGCAAATTTGATAAATCCTGGCCTGCCTGCCTGGCCATTTCAAGAAAATCGCCGGAGTATCCACCCGCGGACGCCGCCCTGCAGATATCTGAAAGAACGCTTCCTGCCTCTACTGAGGCGAGCTGATCCTTGTCGCCTATGAGCACCAGCCTGGCATCCGGTTTCATTGCATCCATCAGCCTGGTCATCATGGTAAGATCCAGCATGGATGCCTCATCCACCACTATCACATCATGCTGCAGGGGATTTTCTCCATTATAGCGGTAGGTTGCTGCAATCCGCCCCTTTCCAAGGAGCCGGTGTACGGTCTTTGGAGTCTCCGAAAGCAGATCCCTGATCCTGTCAGGTATGTCAAGCCGACTTACTGCAGAGGATATGGACTCATTGAGCCTGGCAACTGCCTTACCTGTAGGGGCGCAAAGGGCGATTTTGGGCGGTGTCTCTTTGGACCAGGCCTCTATCATAAGGGTTAAAAGGGCTGCAACTGTCCTGGTCTTTCCTGTGCCAGGCCCGCCTGAGATCACAGAAAAACAGGATCGGCATCCGTTGAGTGCTGCAAGCTTCTGCCAGTCCGGCAAGACATCGGAGGCAGGAAAGAGCCGGTCTGCCAGCTCAAAGGCCTTCCGGGGCAGCTCGAACCGGCAAGATGCCATCTGCCTTATCCTGCTGGCAAGCCTCTTTTCAGCCCACCAGTAGCGGTTGATATAAAGACGATTGTTACAGACTATGAGCGGACGCTTCTGTCCAGGCGTGCCAAGGAGCCTGGTTGTACCAGGGTCAAGGTGGGAGACGATGAGCTCGGAACTTATCCGGTCCAGGCCTGAAAGCCCCTTTTCTTCCATGTAGCCGGAAACTGTTTTTTCATTT
>JALSKY010000229.1 GCA_026988585.1 Deltaproteobacteria bacterium | reverse complement strand
CATCTGAGCTCCTTATCCATGCGGAAAAGGTAAATCCACTGGAAAAATCAAGCAAAGGTGTGGCCGGGATCACTATACGTTCATCAACCCCGTTAAAACTGGCACCAGGCCCGATTATGGATGATGGCACATGCCCGAAGAGTGCCAGACCGGCGTTGATCCTGTTGGGGGTCTGGTCCAGTGGAGGCCCATCCTCTTCACTGAAATGGTAAACCAGGGAGTAGCTGCTTCTAAAGGTTTCCCCTGGTGATTGACCATTTCCAGCCTCACTGTTCCCATAGTAAAGCCAGATACTGTTCTCCTTGGACCCTATGGACAGGCTGGGAACCTTTACCCAGATGAAGGCCACCTCCTCCAAGGGGTCATAGGCCTCGATCTGGTATGGCAGCACCTGTTTTTCATCCGGGCTGACAAAACGGATATCTGATCCATCATCCTTGGCAGCAGTAAAATCGAAGTTACCGGAATGCAGCCTGATGAGTATCGGGATCTCAACAAGGTTGGAGCTCTGTTGAGGAGTTATGGATGAACAGTCGATAACTATCCTTTTTCGATGTTTCCACTTCTCATTCCACCACGCATGGGCAGAACCAACAGATGCCCCCCAGAAGATGAAAAAGGCCGTGACCAGAAGGAGTGCAGACAACACCCTCCTGGCCCTGCAGATTGATCCGATACAGTGATTCCCCTGATATTTATCCACGGCTTGTGTCACTCCTCTCATTTCTCTACTAATCAAAGGCGATAACCTTTACGTCCAACCAATCGTTCATGGAGGCCAGGCTCTTGGCCTGATTTGCAAGATTTCTGGAGGCTGCAGACTGCGCCACGCTGTCCGCCAGGCTGGAGGCAGCTGCAACTGTGCCTGATCCTGCAAGTGCTCCAACGGAACTGGTAGCCACACTGTTCACCGGCACACCTACCGAACCCACGGAGAAGGTTATGTTCTGGGAATTGAGTACCTTGGTCGCTCCAAGAATCACGTTACCTGCAGAGATCCCTGCTTCTCCTGCATCTATTACACCCTGGGGAGCAAAGAGATAGGCATCTCCCGGGGGCGGAGGCTGAAGAGGACCTTCAAAGCCATCCGGATCATAGGTGAGGGTACGGATACCACTACCCACTGCGGCAGGTTTTATCTGAACCTCCCAGTGATCCTCTTTCCACACCCTTATGGGCTTGCCGGCATTGATGGCAGTCTTGGAACCGCGCCCGGCATTTATGTTTCCGTAATCACTCCAGACAGTGATATCTCCTCCAAACTTGGTCATCACCCTGGATTCCAGCACATTCACATCGGAATAGCTGAATATGTTGATGTCTCCGCCCAGTTCTGTTGAGATCCCTGTGGTGATATCAACACTCTTGTCTTCATTGCTGGAGAGGGAAGACCTTCCTATGTTCAAAGGTCCGGTGGCTACCACAGAGAGATCCGAATCCTTGCCCACTGTGCTGATCTGGGAGCGAATCATGTCGATCCTGCCCTGGCCGGTATCTCCGCTGGCAAAGAAGGGCTCTATCACCTCTTCCCTGGCCTTTTGAACCACTGAGAGCGCCTGCCCCTTGTCTTCTCCCAGAAGCCTGCTGTAGATGTTTCCTGCATCCCGGAGCTGATCAAAGAACTCATAGACCTCACTGGGCTGTATCTCCCTGTCTGTGCCGACTATTACCAGGAGATCAGCCCCTTTCTCTCCAAGAACAGGATTGATTACGTTGCCAACCGACTGAATACCAAGGCTGGTGCCAAGATCCAGATTGTTTCCGGCCTGGACAATGAATGTACCCGGTCCGCCACACTCCAGTTTTCTCGGGGCATAACTCTTCTGTGTCTTCATCCAGATATCACTGCCAGCCTTGACAATGGTGATATCTTCTTCCCGGAGGTTCTGTGCATTCAGGCTGAGATTCGATATCTCTCCTCCGGCAATGACCCGGGTCTGTTTGGGTGTTGTTAGTCTGAGCTGCGTGATATCTCCTCCAGCCCGAAGGATCACAGGATCTGGATCATCCATGTGTATGGGAATATCTGCATGGTCATCCTTTAATTCTTTCTGCCATCCCCGTAGCAGATCGAACCTGTTCAGGTATGAATCCAGGTCTGCATCAGACATCTTTACCGAGATCCCTGCTCCACTCTCTGAAACCGCAACGATATTACGGCCTGCTGTCATGACCAGTCTGCCGGTGGGAGAGGGTGTGAGATATATCCCCTCCTTGAGCAGGATATCCCCTGCAGCCGTGATCTCCAGGGATGGAGGCATGAGACCGGCTCCAAAGGTCCAGTAATCATGGATATAGCTTGAGGCAGTGAGGGTTACATCACCGTTGATCGCATCCAATACAACACCTGAATCTGCTGAATATCCCAGCCAGCCATCTCCTCCGACCTTCCAATTGACAGCAGGGGGATTAAGGACTGCTCCAACATTCAGATCCTTCCATGCATGGATCTCGAAGGTGCTGTCAAACACCTCGAGTGGCAGCTCTTCCATCCCCTTGCCGAAACTGCCTGCAGTGGCAAGGAGACCGTGACCGTTTCCAAGCACAAACCTGCCATCCAGGTTGCCTGGCGCAAAGAGCATCAGATCTGATTCAGCAGTCAGGCTGAAACTGCCAGCCTGGCCCATGAACTCATTGCCGCTGACTATCCTGATATCCCCTCCAGCCATGGTGGCCACACCCGATGTTGCCGGGCCTCCCATGCCGTAACTGGCACTCCATCCGCGATAGGAAAAGGCATCTGCTGTCATTGGATCGGTGAGCTCCCCGACTATTCGCACAAAGGACTTCTGGTCCCAGGCCTGATCCGCCAGGGTTCCAGGCCTGAAGCCCAGGCCGGCCATAACATCCCCCCTGGCAACCAGCTCTATTGCCCCTCCACGGCTGTAATTTGGATACAACTGGCTGAAGAAATTGAAATTGGAATTGACCGGCATGAAACCGGTGGTGCGCACAGCTCCATTTCGCTGGATTATCACATCGTTTCCGGCAAACAGGGAGATATCGCCTGTGGCAGACTGTATAGCCCCTCCGTCGATGCTGATGTCACCAAGAATCCGGCCATCTATAAACTGATCGTAGGTGCCCATGCTGTAAGAGATGTAACTGTTAATCATGTAACTGGCGCTCTTGCCACTATGCAGCAGGAGATCTCCGCCTGCACTGAACCTCAGGGGAGCGGACTCGGTATAGACAAGCCGGCCACCTGATACCTCTATGCTGCCTGCACCAGGAATGGTGGCCATGAGGTCAGCAGCATCCAGATCCGCACCTGCAATCAGATTGATACCCCAGGAATCCATGGCAGGAGCCGGCAGGAGCATGGCCATGGTGGTTGGATGATCAACGAGA
>JALSKY010000228.1 GCA_026988585.1 Deltaproteobacteria bacterium | reverse complement strand
CAGGTTGCCTGCAGCCCTAAGGGTGAAGAACCCTGGATTGCCGTTATAACGCCAGGTTGTGAGATCCAGGGTGGAACCGAGCCTGAGATCACCACCCCTGTTCACCATCTCGATGCCAGGCAGCAGTTTCAATGGATTATCTCCGCAATCCTGGAGATCCAGGGATGAGAGCAGTCTCGATTCTATTTCGGCCTGATGGCCCATGAAACTGCTGGCGTCGGTGCGCACCATGTTTATCTGTCCAAAACCGATATAGCTGCTGGCAAGATCATAGGATTTGAACGCCTCAACCAGCACCTCTTCCGCCCCGATAATGGTGCCGTTCAGCCTGATGGCTACATCTGAATCTTCATTGTTTCCCGGGGCGACAGTCCTGGCCCCACGCAGATGGAGAACACCCCTCTCACTACCTGAGAGATCAATGGTAGAGCCATGCTCGGTGATGACCTCACCTTGTGCGGAACTGAGCAGCACCCTTCCCCCTTTTCCTGCTTGAGCATCACCACTGGCATCTATTTGGGCTGTACCCTGAACCCTCAGGTCGTGGCCGGCATAGAACCGCCCCTTGCCCCCGTCCTCACCGGAGAGATCCACCTGCCCTGCCAGGATTATTGAGCCATCATCTGCAGAGAGGTTGAGCAATGACGCCCTGATGAGATCACCTGAATCCAGGGTGATATCACCCTGCCTTGCCCTGATGGAGATCTCCTGTTCAATACCGCCAGATGCAAGGGTAACAGCAAGATCACCAAGCCCTGACACTCCTCCACTGTCCAGAAGAAGGGAACCGCCCAGGCCGTCCCCCCTCCTGGCGCCAAGCAGGGCTCCATCCAGGACTGCCTCATTCTCAGGAGAGTAGATCTCGATGGTGCCGGCATCACCCTGGGCACCTGCAGATACATCCACCACGCTTCCGGAGGAGATCTCCACAGTGCCGCTATCGGCCTTCAATGAAACCACTCCGCCAGGAAAGTGGTCCGTTCCGGTGATATCGATGATGCCTTGCTCCAGACGCACATCTCTCCCGTTCATGGTCACCATACCGGCAGGTATCTTAATCAGGCCACGGTGGACTATCTCTGATGCCGTCAATGTGAGGCTGCCGCCAGGATCACCGTTGAAAGGCTCAGCAGGGGTTGAACCAGAGGGATTGAAAGCAATGGTATGCCCCCCCGCATCAACAGTGAAACGGGCGTTCTGATATTGACTATCTGCATCCGTGACCCCTGCAGTGGTGATCTGGCCTGCAGTAACATGGAGATCACCATCCAGTAGCAGTTGCCCCCTGCCTGTAAAGGTAAGGGTATCCCCTGCCGATATCGCTATCTGGCCGAATCCGTCAACGGCAACAGAACCGGGACCAACGGTGATCCTCCCTGCGGTCAGGTTGAGTGCTTGCTGATCCTGGAGAGGAAACCCTGCTGATCCTGCTGCACCTTCACCAAAACTGTTGGCAAGACGGATGGTTTCAGCACGGAGGCTTACTTCTGCCCCGTCCAGCCCATTAATAGCCGGGGAATCCAGGATCAGTTCACTGGCAACGGACAGATCCTGATTTCCCACAAAATTGATACTGTCACTGAACCGGAAGGTCAGTTCTTCAAAACCGAGATACCCGTCCAGCCCTGACAGATATGTGGCACCTGCAATGGAAGAGGAGTAACCTTCAGGGGCAAAAAAGAGGCTGGTTCCTGAAATGGTCAATCCACTGTTGTCAGCCCTCATCTCACCCCGGTTGTCCAGGTGGGGTGCATTCACCACTATCTCATGGGCAGCATGCACTACACCGCCCTCCTCTACAGTTACCTGGCCCTGGGCAGAGTTGAATCTAATGCTTCCCTCACCCTGCAGGGCCTCAAGCACAGCGCCGTTCTGAATGAGAATCTGTTCAGAGGCAGAGAGCTCCAGTACATCTGCAGTTACCTCTGCCCCGGTCCCCACTGTTATTGACTCTGTAACTGTTTCATCTCCGAGAGTTATCCTGGAAAACCCGGATCTACTGAACAGTTCAGAGGAGATGGTTGCCCTGTTCTTCAGTTCATCCGGAATCGGGCTGTAAGGACCGAGGCCGGCAAGATTCAGATCAGCAGCCCTGGCATTTATCTCCAGGGCCTTTGCAGCTATTGCGAATGGACCGGAGACACTACCTTTATCTGAACCGACCCCCTGAAAGATGACAGTACCGGAATCAAGTTGGAGACCTGCCCCATCATCTGCACTGAATCTCCTGGTGAGGAAGCTCCCTTCCCTGAGCAGATCAGATGCAGTCCGCACTGAAAAGAGCCGCTCGTCCACTCCGCCAGAGACCTTGCCTGCCTCTATGCCCCTTCCGGCAACAACAGGATAACCCCCAGGGGCGATAATCTGCTGGCCATCTATTCCCACTGCACCGATATCTTCCAATACAAATGCACCAGGGAGAAAGGCGCACCAGGATGGAAGAACAGAATAGGTCCCGGCCTCCAGGCCTGCTCCTCTACCAACATAGATACCATAGCCGGGGAGATGGATATCAGGATGAACAACGTACCTCTTCTCCCTCTCTATGGGATTCATGCTCCCCTCTATGCCTGGGAGAAAATAGGAGGAGAAGATGGAGCCCCCGCCAGATATGTCCAGCTCTGCTCCAGGCATCACCACTACAGCCCCGTTTTCACCAGTCCTGAAGAGGAGAGAGCTCTTAGGGGCCCCCTGGACCTCGATCCCGTCAATATTGTGAGGATCGTCCTTGTCAGTAATGGTCCAGATGATCTCGTCGGAACTGCCGTAATCTATGGGCAGTTCACCCCCGAGATAGAGACTGGCCTCCTGGGCAACAAACACCCTGCCCTCCTCGCCAGTGGCCTCAAGGGTGAGTCTGCCCATGGGAGCAGCAAGAAAGCCTTGATCAATTATGGAATCACCACGCAGGATAAGATCGCTGCCTGCTGAAAGGATGGTGCTGCCATCAACATCATGGCCTGAAGAGAGAATCTTCAGGGTTCCGGCAGCATCCACAGTGAACCTGGACAGGGTTCCAGCATAGATACGGCCTGCCTGCAGGGTCATGTCGCCAGCGGCAGCTACTCTCCCTGACCACGCCCATCCGCCTGAACCTCCCACTGCTGAAGCAGAATATTGCCGATCAAAAAGCCGGAGATCCTGCAGGGCAGACAGGGTTACATCCTGAAATCCTGAAAGATTTATATCACCGTCAACATCTATGTAATCAGCATTGACAACTATGGAGGCGGATCCTGCAGCAGGAGCGGTACCTTCAGGATAAAAGCTGTTTTTCAACTGAACCCATGACGAGTTCAACTGAATCTCTTGCTGGTTGCCTGAAACGGCCTGGATAGCCCTGGCATCCAGTTCCAGCCTCCTGGCGGCTGCCAGGGAGAAACCACCTGAGAAATCGATGGATGAACGGCTTTTAAGGGTGACTGCATCAAAGCCGCCTGCCATTACGAGATCCGCCATGGCCTGGGTCAGCAGAAGACCGGTGCCGGCAGAACTCTTATAACTGTTGTTCCTGAACAGGGAGATCTCTCCCCCCTTGATACCGCCCAAGGTTGGCTGCCCAGCCAGTCTGCCAAGTAGTTGCAGATCGGAGTAGTAGGTGATCTCTATGGAGCCTGGAGCCGAGGCGATACTCTCCATGTTGTAGCTGCCGTCCGCCTGCATTCTGGCCAGCCCCACAGGCTGTGACCCTGATACATCTATAAGGGAACCCCTTTCCACTGTTACAGGCCCAAGGTCCGAGCTGATACTGACCCTGCCTCCATCCTGAGGTCTGTATGGCAACGGCAGAAGCGGAGAAACCTGTTCATCAGGTGCCGGCCTGTTGTAACCCCTGGCAGCAATGCGCCCATTTTCTCCTATCTCAACACCGTATTGGCCAGTAAGGGATATCTCACCTGATGGGGCAGACAGGGAGCCGTCCATCTCTACCCTGATCCCCTCGAGGGAGATAGTCCCCCCGGGATGCACGGATATGCCGCTGCCACTCTCCATCTCTATGACACCCTCACCCATCTGTTCGTTCCTGCTACCTGCAGCGACAGTGAACTTCTTGCCAGCCTGCAGGGAGATGGAACTTCCGTCAGCCATAAAGGCAGGAATAGAGATTGTAGTGCCCCCATTCTCCTGCCCTGGAAATGGCAGAGCCAACCTCTTGGAGGAGGGCTCGATAAAAAAACCATCCTGAAGAGTTATCCCGCCCCGACTCTTCAGTGATATGGAGGTGAAACCATTCTCTGTAAGACGCTCAGGGGCAAGAAGGAAATAGTCCTTGAGGTTATCCGGAAGCCCTGAATCGAACCTGAAATCTGAAGACAGGAGTGTCTCTTCTCCATTACGTCTGCCTATCAGGCCTGCATGGACGGATATACTCCCTCCCTTTCCTCCAAGAAAGGCAAGCCCTCTGACATCTCCATCAAGCACGACTGCCTGGCCTTGGATGGCGATACTGCCACCATCCCCTGCCTTCACCTTGCCATCACTATCGATCCTGTAACCACCTTCAACATCCAGAGTGCTGCCCCTCTTTAATATGACGCCGTCACCAGATTGGGTCTCATCCTTCAGAGAGATAGTTCCCCCTGAAATATGAGGGGTATCCAGAATGATCTCCCTTGCCAGGGCGAGCTGAGAGAGGTCAACCCTCTCTCCCCTCACGGATATGGAGGCCTTTTCTCCAAGAAAGATCCTCTCTGCCGGCAGCTCCACCCGGCCGCCTGGATAATCATCTGTGGAAGAGATGTTGTCCCAAATGGTAAGATCCACATCTCCTCCTGGGACATCCATAGATCCGTTGACATCAATGGCTCTGGCCAGGAATTTAAGTTTACCTCCAGGCACAAGACCGATTTCTGCATCATCATCGACAGAGATGGTGAGATTGGCTGCGAGCTTTACCATTTTCAGTTTCCCTGCAGAGAGCTGATCCGAGTCGATGAAGCTCTCATCTCCGGCAAGGGGATCATCTGCACCAAACTGTTTGTCAAGGGGAAGGCCACCCTTGGCAATCCTGATGGATTTGGTGATGTGATTCTTATCTGATATCTCCCTGTCTTCGTCAGGAAAATGGCCAACAACAACAGAACCTGCCACTGGTTCCTGATAGCCGGTGGCAACAACTCTGTCATATTCATCTGTGGGATCGGAGCTCCGGGTCTGAAGCACTCCCTTCACAACAGAACCAACCATCTCACCGTTGGCCACCACCACAGGGGCACTGAAACTCAACTGACCCGCATCTTTCCCGAACCTGAGCTGGCCTACATAGTTCAACAATGGAACAGGTGAGCCATAAAAGAGCCCCTTGTACTCATCTGCCTGGCCATAACGCTCATAGACCTTCTCGAACCTGTCCAGGATGGCCTCGTACTTGAGCCACTCTGGGGCATCTGTTATCTGAAAGATCCTGTCTCCAGCCAGCAGATGGGTAACAGACACATTGCCGCTGCCGTAGTTGATGCTTCCACCTGAGAAATCCAGGACCGATCCCTTTTTGGCAACGATCTCCTCTCCTGATTCAAGCCTGATCTGCCCTCCTGATGTTGCAGCCTCCATTGCGGTCTGCTCCTCTGCGGCAAGATGGCCTGAGATATCTCCTATACTGCTGCCCCATGGCTTCAGGGTGGTGATATATTCACCCTGGAGAACACCTCCCTTTTGCAACTGGTCATCCCGCAGCTGGACGCTGTTCATCTGGGCACGGACCATCTGCTCTGAAACAGGCCTCTTTACATTGAGACCGGAGACATCCACAACGCTTCCCTCATCGAGATAGACCCTTTGAGAAGCCTTCATGGAGACCTCTCCTGATGGAGCATAGATGGTCCCCCTGTGCTCAATCAGCTCAACCGGGTCATCGGCAGTGGGAGAAGAACCAATTTCAATTATGCCTCCGTTAAAGGGGAAAGATTTGTGCACCCGTTCCTGGGATGCAGAGACAGGCGAGGATATCACGCTCCCCTTGCCGGTGGAGACCCGCTCCTTGGCACTCAGGATCACCTTGCCTCCCTTTCTGTATGCAGTAACCGCCCTGACCATGCCATCCTGGTTCACCACCCTGCCAAAGATGCCGACAGTTCCGTAATCCGCAACCAGGGATCCCTCCCTGAGATTGTGGGCCACGCCGCTGTCCTGACCGGTGTTGTCAGGATTTACAGTGATCAGCAAGTCACCTCCACCGGTATATCCGCGCTCTGCCTCACTGCCTGCAGCAAGAATGATCTTTCCGCCAGGAGTGATTATGAGACCGTTGTTCTCCACATTGGGGGCAGCAAGGATCACCTCACCAGCAAAATCGGTCTCAATGATCCCGTGATTGGATACAACAGCATCAGGATTGGCTGCGCCGGAAAACTTCATAATACCCTGGTTGAAGTCCTCTTCCGCCATGCTTAGGGCTGATGCCGCAAGTCCATGCAGATTCACCCTGGCCGAGGGACCAAAAAGGATACCGTTCTGGTTCAGGAGCACAACCTTGCCATCAGCAGAGATCTGTCCAAATATCCTGCTCGGATCACCGTCATGGATCCTGTTGAGAACTGCCCAATCCCTGTTTTTCTTCTGGTCGAAATGGACCCATGCCTTCTCTCCCACATCAAAGCTTTCCCAGTCGGCCACTGCCCTTTTCTGGCCCTGATGCACCACCATGCGCCCGTTGTCACTATCCCTGTCGATCCCGGTAATGCCAACCTGGTCCTCCACACGCCCCCTGAGAACAGGCAGAGACCTGGGAGCTGGCGCACTGTAGCTGGAAAACAACCCTGGAATCACAGGCTTCCCTGGCCATGCAGCAGCAGGCAGCACCATCTGCACAGCAATTAAACAACACAAAAGACCGGATATGAGCCGTTTTTTCTCTTTTCTTCCTGAGAATCT
>JALSKY010000227.1 GCA_026988585.1 Deltaproteobacteria bacterium | reverse complement strand
TCAAGATCTCCTGCTTTGCGGCAGGAGGGATATTCAGATGGCTGACTGCAATATCTGCCAGCACCCCAGGCTCTTCAATGTTCATTATCACCCCTGCCAGTTCATTGGGGAGATTAGGTGAGAGCTCCAGTACCTTGCTGAAGACCTGGCGCACGTTCATGGCAAGGGCATCCAGGGCCACGTCTCCATGATCCATTTCATCATGGATAGGCTCCACCTTTGCCTTTATATAGGGCTCGGTAGCAGTTATCTCCTTGATTCTGACCCTGGTTACTCCTTGCACCACGAGACGGGCATGTCCCTCCTCATTCTTGGACATGCGCAGGATTAGCCCCATTGTACCGATCACATTCAGTTTTTCAGGAATTTCACTGTCATCTTTAAGGTCTCCTTTGACAGAGACCACTGCAATAGTCCTGTCTTGGGCCAGGGCATCATCTATCATCCTGACCAGATGTTCAGGCTCTATGATCCAGGGCACTACCATGTGCGGGAAGAGCACTACATCCTTGCTGGGAAGCACAGGAAGTTCCCTGACAGTATTTTGTAATCCGTTCTCTTTTTCCAATAATATTTCGCTGCTCATAGTCACCTCTTTCCTTGAATAAACCGTGAAGATCTCCTTTTCCCTGTTTGTGGCTGTTGCAGGGCAATTGCCACTGTGAACTATTTCACATCTATCTTCACAGGTCTTTCAGAATCATGCTTTCCAAGCTGTACAATGAGAATCCCATCTTCATACCGGGCTGTTATGTCATGAAGGTTTACACGTTCCGGGATCCTCACTATCCTTTGGAAAGGACCATATTCTATTTCCATCTGATAATATCTCTTGTGTTCCAGATGGATGGGAGATTGGCGCTCTCCTCTTATTTGAAGCCATCTCCCATCCAGGCAGACCTCGATGGATTCATGTTTTATTCCAGGCAGTTCTACTACTATATAGATGAAGCTCCTGTCTTCATAGACATCCGTGGCCGGTAGCCAGGTCTGGTTGACCCTGGAAAAAGGAGAGATGAAACAGGCTATCTCATCCATTATCTGTCTCATCTCTTTTTCCATTTTTGACAGGTTGCCTGTTACGTTTATTTTTATGTATGTTGACATCTATCCTGTGTCCTCCAAGATGTGATTTTCATCACTCCATTCACTGTTGCTGCGCACTTCTTGTCAGAAAATTGAAAGCTGGCTCATTAACAGGTCAACAGGAGACTATGGTTGCCCAGACTGTTTTTTTGTTACGCATTGCTGCCAGCTCAATGAGTATATCCACAACTCTGTCCATGGCCTTTTCTGCTGATCCTCGCAGTTAATCAGGATTGTTTTTTTAAACAAGATATGTACTTATTTTATGATATCAAGTGAGAAAAACAGAAGTGTGCTCGCTGAATTTTGAGTTGACGATTTCATTGCGATGATGTATAAAAGGCCGCTCAATATCCTCCTTGCCCAAGTGCTGTCATGGTGTTTGGGCCAGAGAAGACCGAAAGGGGGCAACTATGAAGTTGCGACATTATGAAACCATGTTGTTGCTCCATCCCGAACTCAACAAGGAGCAGAGGGAGGAGTTGGTACAGAAGTATTCCCAGATTATCACAGACGCCGGCGGCGAAATGGTCTTTGTTGATCATTGGCCCCTGAGAAAACTGGCTTATCCGGTTCAGAAATTGACCCAGGGTTATTATGTGGTCATGGAGTATGGTGCCCCTGGCACTGTTATCCAGGAACTTACCAGGCTCTTTCGCATAGATGAGGGGATCATGAAGTTCCTTACCGATAAATTGGATGAGGAATTTGATCCGGAAGAGGCTGCGAAGAGAAGGGCTGAGTTGGAAAAGAAGAGCCAGGAGAGAGATGCTGGCTCTGAAGAGGCTGAAAGTGTAGTAGAAGAGGGCGGCGAGACTGCCTCAGAAGCCACTGCGCCTGCTGAGAAGCAGGAGGAGACAGAGCCGGAGACCCCAGAGCCTCAACCAGAGCCTCAACCAGAGCCTCAACCAGAGCCTCAAGAGGAAGAGCAGGAAGCTGCTGCTGATGATCAGACTCAGGAGAACAAGGAGTAAGCCATGGCACCACCTACCAGATTCAGACGCCGCAGAGTATATGTTCGCAGGAAGGTTTGCCGTTTCTGTGCAGACAAGAATCTTGCCATAGATTACAAAAATGCCGACCTGCTCAAGAGTTTTATCACTGAGCGGGGAAAAATTTTGCCCAAGAGGGTTACAGGCACCTGTGCCAAACATCAGAGAAGGCTCACAACGGCGATAAAGAAGGCCAGGATCATGGCCCTGATTCCCTTTACATCCGGGCACGCCATCAAGGATTAAAACCCCTGCAAAAAGCCAGTGGCTTTATCTCAAAAGACTGAAGGCCCCTGTCACCGGCATGGAGATAGGGAGCCTCTTGATTGGATGGGGCTCGTAGCCCTTACTGCAGCCTTGGTTATACCATCTCTTGCCGGACCCTTGGGGCAGGTGCTTCAGATGGTTTTGCCGGGGATCGCTGCCTGTTATATGGCTGCAATCGGGCACCGGACAGCATCCATTGCGGTTTCAGCAGTTTTGGCACTGTCTGTGTTGTTGCTGTTGGCACTGGGAGATATTGCAGGTGTAATGATCCTGTTTCAGTCTGTGTTGATCGCTGCAGGTATATATCTATCCCTGCTGAGGCGGTGGTCCGGAACAGAGACCTGGGTGGTGCTGTCCTCAGGCCTCTCTCTTCTCTTCCTCCTGTTTCTATTGGCGGGTTCCGGCGGAGATTTCACTAAGGCCTTAAGCGAGATCACAGGATTGGTCAACCAGGAACTGGATCGGGGCATTCAGGCGGTCATTGCCAATCTTGAACAACAAAAGCCTGGACCAGAGCTCATGGCCATCATGGAGTCTGAGCTTCAGCAGTTTAAGGAGACCTTGATCTATTATTTTCCCGGCATCATGGGTGCAGGAATGGTGATTACAGCCCTTCTCAATCTGTGGAGTTTCAGGTATTGCAGGCTGAAGGCAATGGCCCGTTTTCCCAGGCCTGAATACACTATTTACGGAATACTGCTGCCCTTCGCTTCCTGGAGACTGCCTTTCTGGCTGGTATGGATATTCATTGCCGGAGGGATCTTGGCTGCTGGTACTCAAGGGGTATGGCAGAGGGTCGGGTGCAATCTGGTACTCAGTTGCTGTCTCTTCTATCTGATCCAGGGGTTTTGGGTGGTCAGATATTTTTTTCACCGTCTTAATGTTCCCTGGTGGATCAGGGGAGTGGTCTATCTGTTGATAGGAATTCAATGGTATGGTCTATTATTGGTGGTCTTGACAGGTCTGCTGGATACCTGGATGGATTTTCGCACTACGCTTGACAGGGCTAAGAGCAGTCAGGATGAGCAATGAGGAGGCCTGGAATAAGACGGCCTGATCAGCAGGCAGGGCCACTCATATTTGATCAGTCAGAAAAAATGATTTTTCAACGGAGGTTTTTCAGATATGGAAGTTATACTCAATGAGAGCATCTCCTCTCTGGGCAAGGCAGGCGATATAGTCAATGTGGCGGATGGCTATGCCAGGAATTATCTGCTTCCCAAGGGTTTGGCAATGGTGGCGGACAGAAAGAATGTCAATCAGCTTGAGAGGCAGAGGGCAGCTATCCTTGAGAGGGCAGCCAAGATGCGTCAGGAGCATGAGGCCCTGGCATCAAAACTGGAAGAACTGGCCCTTGAGATACCTGTAAAGGTGGGTGAAGAGGATAAGCTATACGGCTCAGTCACCAGCATGGATATTGCGGAAAAGGTGGCTGATCTCGGTTATCAGATAGACCGCAAGAAGATTCAGCTTCCTGACCCCATCAAGACCCTTGGTGAGTTTGAGGTCCCTGTCAAGCTCAGTCCTGATGTGACAGCAACCCTCAAGGTCAAGGTAGTGGCAGCGTAACAGATGGCACTTCCCAAGAGGCTCTCATCCAGGAGGCCGGATTACCGGGTTCCGCCTCAAAATATAGAGGCAGAACAGTGTGTCCTGGGCGGCATCCTCATAGAGGATGGGGCCTTGATCAAGGTGGTGGAGTTTTTGCGGCCTGATGATTTCTACAAAGAGGCCCATCGCATCATCTATGCCACCATCCTTGAACTGTTTGACCGCAACGAGCCTCAGGACCTTGTAACCCTTCACAATGCCCTGAAGTCGAAAGGTAAGTTGGAAGAGGTGGGTGGGCCTGCCTACCTGGCAGAACTTGCCGAGGCTGTGCCTGTAGCATCCAACATCGATTACTATGCAAAGATAGTAAGGGACAAGGCGATACTCCGGCGTCTCATCACCAAGACCTCTGATATCATTGCCCTGTGTTACGAAGAGGCCGGGGAAGTAGAGGAGATCCTGGAAAGTGCCGAATCCGCCATATTTGATGTTTCCCAGAGCAAGATAAACCAGGCCTTCAGCCCTCTACGGGAAGTGTTGCGGCACAGTATAAAGAGGGTAGAGGATCTCTATGAGAGGAAGGAACTGATAACAGGGGTTCCTTCAGGTTTTACCGAGCTGGACAAGCTAACTGCCGGTTTTCAGCCATCAGATCTGATCATCATTGCAGGCCGCCCCAGCATGGGAAAGACCGCTTTTGCCCTGAATATTGCCCAGCATGCGGCAGTGGATAACAATATAGCGGTCGCCATATTTTCTCTGGAGATGTCCAAGGAACAGCTCGCCCTTAGAATGCTCTGCTCAGAGGCGATGGTGGATGCACACAAGGTGCGCACCGGCTTTCTCTCCAGGGATGATTGGCCGAAACTGATAAATGCAGCAGGTGTACTCTCCAATGCACCAATATTCATCGATGATACCCCTGCCATGTCTGTATTAGAGGTCAGGGCCAAGGCCAGGAGGCTCAAGAGTGAGCATAATATCGGTCTGGTCATAGTGGACTATCTGCAGCTGATGCAGGGCAAGGGTGGTGCTGAACGGAGAGAACAGGAGATATCAGACATCTCCAGGTCTCTCAAGGCCATGGCCAAGGAGCTGGATGCCCCGGTGATCGCCCTTTCGCAGCTGAACCGAAAGGTTGAAGACCGGCCAAACAAGCGGCCACAGATGGCAGACCTCAGGGAGTCAGGGGCCATAGAGCAGGATGCTGATCTCATTGCCTTTATCTATCGGGATGAGGTCTATAACAGATCAGAAGACAATCCCAACAGAGGTAAGGCAGAGATAATCGTGTCCAAACAGCGTAACGGCCCAACCGGTAACATCAAACTGGCATTCGTGGGCAAATACTCCACCTTTGGCAACCTTGCAGACGAACCAGAACCAGTCTGACATAAAGGAGCTTATCCGCACCCTCTGCAGGGAGGCTGCAGTCTCTCATCCTTACTCGTTGGATATGGAGACCGGAACCGGTTTTTATGGTGAGGGCTCACATGTTATCTATCCGGATGAGGCTGCAGTGGAGTCTCTTGCCCTCTATTTCCAGCAACTCGCCCTGTGGAACCGCATTACCAATCTTACAGGCCTGAAGAGCATTGAGGATATGGTGAGGAAACATCTTGGGGACACCCTGTTTCTTCTCTCTTGCATCCCTGTGGATTGCCGCAGCCTCATGGATATCGGCACCGGCCCAGGGATACCCGGTCTGCTCCTGAAACTGTTACGTCCATCGCTTCATGTAATTCTCGTGGATGCAGTCAGGAAGAAATGCTCTTTTTTGAGGCAGGTGATCAGCCTTCTGCATCTCTATGATGTTCATGTGGAAAATATCCGCATCTCTCCTGAGAACCCGCCTGCTAACCTTCCTTCAGAAGGGGTTGATCTCATCTGTTCACAGGCTACAGGTTCTCTTCTCTGGTTTTATGAGACTGCCTCCCCCTTTCTTGCTCCAGGAGGGGTTATGGTAGCCATGAAGGGAAGAAGGGATCTTGTGCATAGGGAACTTCAGGACCTCCGGCATAGGGTGACTGGGATATCCACGGATTTGGTGCAGGGTTCCATTTCTGCCCTTTCGGCAGAGCGGACACTGGTCATTATCAGGAAAGAAGAGAGGAGTTTTTAGATGAATATCGGTTTTACAACCGACACCCCACCACAGAAGCTGCCGTCATGGACCATCTGGCTCTTTTTTCTCATCGGGCTCACAGGTTCGGTATCATTGCGGCTGATCCTTGTGGCCAAGGAATACAATCCTGATCTCATACGGCTCTTCTGGTATATTGGAATAGTGGGTAACATGATATTTTTCATATTCAGGAGCTATATAAGTTACAAGCGCAGGAGCCTTATAGCTGGACTCGCTCTACATGAGAAGCTTAAGAGAGGAGATCCCCTGGATGCAATGGATTATCAGGCCCTTCACTACCTCATATCCAGCCTCTATGTCTCAAAGGAGAGGTGGAACTATGCAATTATCTCCTTTTTCTCAATTCTTGCCATTGTCTGGGACCTTTGGGTTACAAAGTGATGTTTTCTGCCCAATTCTATATCCCGGATGGTCATGAACGGCTATTGCCATCCATGAAGGTGAAAAGGGAAGAGAATATCTTCATGGTAGCTCCTGACAGGGGGGCAAGATGTTGCAGCAGGATCCAGCAGATAACAGTGAATTGAGATTGGCCCAGAGGAGGGCTATCTATTCTGTATTACTGAACAGTTTGCTGGCCTTGGCAAAGGGTGTCTTCGCAGTCAAGGCCAACAGCACTGCACTGCTTGGAGATGCCATCCATTCAGCCACTGATGTTGTCGCCAGCCTGGTTGCCTTTGCCGGCCTCTCCCTTGCACGGAAACAGCACCCCTCTTTCAATTTTGGCCTCTACAAGGCAGAGACCCTGGCTACCCTTGTTATATCCCTCTTTATCATTATTGCCGGGTATGAGCTTGGAAGACAGGCGTTGTTTGGATCTTCAAAGATTCCTGATGTCAGCATAGCTCTGCCAGTGTCCCTGGTCTGTTTCATCGTTGCCCTGCTTTTCGGTATTTTCCAGGTCCGGGAGGGAAAGCGGCTTGGCTCACCAGTCCTTGTAGCAGATGGAAAGGATTATCTGGCAGACTGTTTTTCAACAGCAGTGGTGATTTTCAGCCTGGCCTGTGAGTGGATGGGATTCAGGGTAGATAGATGGGCTGCTGCAATAGTGGCCATATTTGTTATCAGGACCGGAGTGATCCTGCTTTTTAATGCCTTTCGTGAACTTATGGACGTTGCCATAGACAGGGAAACCGAGGATGAGATCAGAAAACTGGTGCTGGCTCAACCGGGAGTAGTCGGGATCCAGAGGTTTCTCAGCCGCATGGCAGGAGGGAAGGTGATATTGAACCTGGATGTGGACCTGAAGACCAAGTCACATGAAAAGGCAGATAGGATCTGTGACAGGTTGGAGGAGGAGATTGTCCGAAGATTTCCCCAGGTAGTCATGGCAGGTGTCAGACCCCATTTCCATGATGCTGATGAATTTGTCAGAATTATCCCTTTGGAGGGACCCGACAAGGGTGTCTCTTCCCATTTTGCCAAGGCCCCATGGTTCCTTGTTGAAAGGAAGCGCAGGAGTGATGGAGGTCTTATCCAGCGGAAATTTATAAAAAATCCCTTTCTTGCCCTGGAAAAGAGACGGGGGGTGCAGGTTGGAAAATGGCTTCTGAATTTTGCACCTGATGAGGTGTATATGCCAGACAACCGTAAGGCAGGAGCCATTGCAGCTATACTTGAGGAGGCTGGTGTAGCCATAAGGCCTGTAAGCCAGATCAAAGATCTATCCCTGGTTTACGCACCAGAAGATAAAGAGTAAGGAAAACAGCAGAACTGGTAGGTTGCGGACAAGGATTTATGATCGCTGTTTCTATTACAGTGATGAAATTGAAAAAAGGCCCTGCAACATGGTGAAGGGCCTTTTCTCAGGGCTTGTTATATTCGGGAAAGAAATCAGGTCTCCATCTTGTTAAGACACCGATCCTGTACCTGAATAGAGACAGGTTTTGGGTAGTTTGTCACTCCACGAATATTTCGAGAATCTCATAAGTTTTTGGTCCTGAAGGAGAGTTGAACTCCACCTCGTCCCCTTCTTCCTTGCCGATCAATGCCCTTCCCAGAGGTGATTTGACAGAGATACGGCCTTGATTGATGTCTGCCTCGTCAGGGCCTACCAGCTGATATACTGACTCTTCACCAGTGTCAATGTTCTCCAGCCTCACCTTGACCCCAAAGACCACCCTGTCGCATGGTTGATTCTTGCTGTCAATGACCTCTGCTGCTGCCAGTTTGCTGTTCAGGTATTGGATTCTTGCCTCCAACTGGCCCTGACGCTCCTTGGCTGCATGGTATTCCGCATTTTCTGAAAGGTCTCCGTGGGCCCTGGCCTCTTCAATAGCCTTGATTACCTCATATCTTTCAACCTTTTCCAACTGATCCAGCTCTGCCTTGAGCTTTGCATACCCTTCTGGCGTAAATGGGACTCTTTCCATTTCTGCTTTCTTCCTTTATTGCCTTTTTTGGAGTCTGTGATGTTTCCCTTGGGGATCGAGACGAGAAAACTGTATCCTGTTTTTGATACAGGAATGTGAAAAATAACAAAAAACACGGTTATTGCAAGGGAATAGTTGTCAAATATTGTCAATCATTCCTGAATATCTGTTTCAATGCCTTGGGAAATCTGCATAGCAGTCTGTTATCATCCATCAGCAACGAACAGCCCAGGCTATTTCCGAAAATTCTTATCATTACATAGCCTGGGGCCTCTATCTCCTGTCTGCTTTCAATGTTGAGTTCACCACGTTGCACCAGCTGCTTGATCTCATGGAGAGATAGATCCAGTACGGATCTGTTGGCGAGATGGCCAAATCTCTGGACAAAGCAGGTAGTGGGTTTCAGAAAGCCTGCCACGTTCCTGAGGAATGGCAGCCCGGCCCGGACAAAGTGCGGATCTGCATAGCTGAATCGCTCTGGCGGGGTCCTGAAGAGAAACGCCTGTTTGGAATAGGTAAGTATCTGCCAGGAGTCCAGGGAGGTTGCAGGCATGCCAAATCTTTCAGAGAGATAGCTGAGCAGAGGCTGCCGTTCACTTTGGCTTAACAATCTTGGCAAGGAAAAATCCGACGGAGTTGACCTTGTGGGGGTAAAAACGGTGAGCCAGTCCAAGTTCTTTTCCATATCTTTTCCCTCTGTATTCTTCAAGGCCAGGAGATGATTCAACAGGCGGTTTCCACTGCACAAGGGCTGCCTTTCTCTTTTTGAGAAGGTGCGCTACCACCTCCTCATTCTCTTCAGGAGTCAGGGTGCATGTTGAGTAAATCATGATACCTCCCGGCTCCAAAAGATCGAAACCCCTCTGGATCAAAGCCTTCTGTATTGCAGACAGGTTGGTCCTGCCTCTGCGTGCATGCAGCAGTCGGCCTGTCTCTGCATCTATGCGATATTTACCTTCTCCGCTGCAAGGCGCATCTACCAATATCCTGTCAAATGGATGGCTCCAGGTGAGCTGTTCCCCTCTACTCTGGATAACCACAGCAGATGTTATGCCCAGTCGCTTGAGATTGGACATCAGGGAGATTATTCTGCCAAGTTTCCTGTCATTTGCAACGATTACTCCATTATCTTTCATGACTTGGGCCATATAGCCGGTCTTTCCTCCTGGTGCTGCACAGAGATCAAGTACCCTCTCTCCTCCCTGGAGTTCCATTGCCAATACAGGCATGGCAGAAGTAAGGGCCTGGGGATAGATGAAACCAAGATGGTAGCTCAGGGACGGGACCTTGCAGGAGGGGGAAAGCTGAAATATCTCTGGAACAGCGGTTGATCGGAGGATAGCTCCATCCCTGGTCAGAAATTTTTCTGCCTCTTCCACTGAAATCTTCAACGTATTGATTCGGAGATAGGTAGGAAAATGCTCCTTCAGGTGGGTCAGATATCCGCGAAAATCAGGGAGAAACTCCTGGTAGTTTTCCAGATGCTGGAAAAATGGGTGTGTATTGGTTTCAAGGTTCATCACTGTTTGCATCTAACTCATAAGGGTGTGCGGGCTTGATCTCCGCCCAAGGGATTTCAGATATAAAAAACGATGGAAATTCCCTGTCAAGGAGATGATGTCCGGGTATAGAGCAGATATTTGGGATGTTCTATGGGATAGTTATTGAGATTTGGACCTTTGCCCCTTGCCGGAACTGCTTTTTTTTCTTGAGCGGGTGCCGGATTTCTCCTTTTTGACCTCTGCAGTGACACCTTCTTCAACAATGCCTTCCAGAAAGTAACTGCTTATCTGTTTTGCTGCTGTTTTGGTGCTGTACTTTTTCCTGCTGGACAGGACCCAGAACCGTGACATCTCGTCAAGAG
>JALSKY010000226.1 GCA_026988585.1 Deltaproteobacteria bacterium | reverse complement strand
GAGACATTGTTTGAGGTACAGCAGAGGGCAACGCCTGGCTTCAGTCCGGAATGGTGTTGGCAGGGTGGGCACTATGATCTATCCCTATGTGTGGAGAAGGAGGGCGGGTATTTTTCCCAGGCCCTGCTGCAGGGTTATCTCGGCGTAGTGGTGCTCCCTGCCCTGGCCAAAAGCTTCAGGCAAGAGGTAGAGAAGATATGCACTCTTGTCCTCTCTTATGGCGCCAAGGTGATGGGGCCGGTCTTTTTGCACAGGGATTTTCAGAGCAGGAATATAATGTTTTCTGCAGATAACAAACCCCATATCATAGATTTCCAGGGGGCAAGGCTTGGTCCCCGGGGATATGATCTGGCCGCCCTGATTCATGATCCCTATGTTGATCTGCCGTGGGAGCTCCGCCATTCCCTCCTGCATCACTTCACACGCCTCTGTTTTGAGGATTCGGTTACGCGCAGTGAGTTTCAGGAGGCCTTCTGGCATCTGAGTCTTATGAGATTGTTTCAGGCAGCTGGTGCATACGGATATCTATCCCAGATAAAAGGGAGATCCTTTTTTGAAAAATTTATTGGCACTGCCCTGGATGCGGTGGATAAAATTTTGTCCATGCCTCTGTTTTCCCGTTTTGAGGCACTTCCTTTTCTGGTGCAACAGGCCAGAGAAAAGATAAAAAATAATGGAGTGACCGTATCCATAGAAGGAAAAAAGAGTATATAATTCCCCTATGAAACGTATCTATATTGCTCTCCTTCTCCTGATTTTTATATCAGGCGTAGCAGCCTCATTCTATTTCCCTCCAAGAATAATCAACAATTCATACCTTAGGGACCTGATAGAGGAGCAGGCCGCACAGGCAGAGATAACCATAGAAGAACTGGGTGCCATGGAATGGTCATGGTTTCCAACTCCCAAACTGTCAATTTCGGGTCTGAGGCTCAAGGCTGATGGTCTGGAGTTTCGTTCAGGTCATCTGTATGTTGTTCCCGATCTTGTCGGATGGGTGACAAGCGGTTTCGATATCCATCCTCTTCCCCTCAGGCTTGTCCTCAGAGATCCATCTCTTAAACTGGATCACCTGCCTGAATCCCGGGGGAAAAAGGAGTTTTCTCCACCTGTGCGCAGTGTGGTTGTGGAGAATGGTCAGGTTTTCTGTTCAAAAAAGGTTACTTCAACCCTGTTCCCCTGGCTTGAAAAAGAGCTGTCCGTGCAAGGCATCCAGGGCAGCTTGGAGATAGGGAGCGGGTCTTACAAGGGAAATGTGAAGATGGCCACTTCCATGGCCGATTCTGTTGATTTCAAAGGTAGTTTTAACCTGTCAGATTCAGAACTGGATCTTGACTGGAAGGTGAAGGGTCTAGACCTGGATGCATTCAAACGTGATGGCAAAAATATTCCCGCTGCCATGATTGAAGCAGGCAAGGTTAATATCTCTGGTCATTTGAAAGGAGAGTTGGGCAGTGAATTGCATGGCAGCATAATGGCAGACTCTCCCTGCCTAACCCTTAAGCCCAAGAATAGAAGGTTGCTCGTTTCGTGTGGAAGTCTCAAGGCAGATTTCGAACTTTCTCAAGCAGGTATCCAGCTCCATCTTCACAACCTTGAGTTCACTCATCCTGAAATTGCCCTTTCAGGAGATGTGAAGTTCATCAACGGAAGGAAGGATCATGATGGGCTGCTCAACCTGGATATCCAGGGTAGAGATGCTGACCTGTCGCAGATCCGCCGGGCATTGCGTGTTCTGTTTCCACGGGATGCGACAGTCCGTGAAGTTACCGGAATCGTACTCGGTGGCAGGGCCACCTCCTTTTCTGTCAAGTTCGCTGCACCTCTTTCCCATATTGAAAACATAGAGGCATGGCAGATAGATGCCGTGGCAGAAAAGGTTCCTGTATATGTCCAGGATGCAGATCTCAAGATTGACAGTGTTTCAGGAGATGTGAAGATCAGTGAAGGCATCCTTTATGTTGACTGTCACCAGGCATTGCTCCGCAAGGCCGTGGCGCAAAAGGGATCTGTTCAGGTAGGCCTGACACGTAAAAACCATCTGGTGGATCTGGATATGCAGTTGAAGGCTCCCCTGGCAGATGTTTACTGGGCCTTGTCCAAGTTTGTAGAGGATGAAGATTTTCAGCAGGGGATCAAGGAGATAGAGGTGTTGTCAGGCAGTGCCATGGGAAGGCTCAGATTATATCGCCCTTCTGACAGCAGGGAACTGCGGGTCTCCGCTGATGTGAGTGGTGTCCATGGAAAAATAAAGTTTTTGCCCCTGAATTGGCCCATTGAGATCGTTTCTGGTCAGGTGGGTTATGATAGGGAGATTCTGAACTGGCACGGTATCAATTTCAAACTGGCCAGTACTCATCTCAAGGAGGTAGGAGGTGAGCTGGATCTGACCAGTGGCGGGAGGCTGCAGATAACCAGAGCAAAGGGCATGGTTAGTGCCGAGGAATTTTTGAGGCTCATGGCCTTTCTCCAGGCAGATCTTCCCAGTTCAGTAGTGGATATCAATAGCCTCAAGGGCAGGGCCTATCTGCAGAATATTTATCTGGATCTGCTGCTTGGCAAGGGCCTGCTTAAGCAATGGCGGGTATCCTTGAGCCCGAAGAATATGAAAATCAGCTTCAACAGGGATTATCTTCCCTGGCCTGTGGGACTACACAAGGGTGTTGTCAAACTGGATCGAAATGCGGTTTCCATGAATGGCGTGGAAGTCACTGTGCAGGATTCCTCTTTTTCCATGTCAGGTCGTTTGATGCTGGATGCCCTTGATGAAAAGATTACAGAATCTCGCAAAAGAGGAGATGGGCCTCGAAGACAGAAAGATTTGGCTGATATCAGGTTTTCTGGAACCCTTGACAGAGAACTGGCCCTCTTTTTACAGCGAAAAGAGATCATTCCTGATTTGCTGTTTCCAAAGCTTCCAGTAAGGTTGTCTGATATGAGTTTTCGTTATGGTGCAGGGTACAACCTGTCAGGCAGGGCCTTCTGGAAGCCTGCTGGAATAACTGTTGAATTCGCTCTCTCTGTGGATAAAGGTGATATAGATCTGGAAAAAGTTATCTTTAAGGCAGGAGGGAGACAGGTCGCTGCAGGGAGATTCGGTTTCAACCCTTCCAAGAGAAACGGTCCGGAGAACTGGTTCAGTCTTAGTTTCAAGGGGGATCTGAAGGCCAAGGTCCTGGACATGATACTTGACCACAACCAACTCCTGAATGGAGACCTCTTTGGTGAAATCGACCTGGGGATCAAAAACAGTAATGGAAAATCCTTTGTAACTGCCACTGGTGATCTGGCAGGCCATAATCTGTTTATTCCTGTTGATGATAGACACAGGCTCAGTTTTTATGAAATAGATCTTTCCTGTTCGGATAATGGAGCCGGCACCCTTGGCATAAAGGCCTCTTTCATGCAGGATGCATTTAATATGGATTCGCGCTTCCAGCTCAGGCCTGGACAGATTGAACTGCATAGCAGGCTTCAGGTCAGGCACCTCTCAGACGAGGCCATCAAGATGATAAAGAGTCGGTTCTCGGACAGGGCCGATCTGTTCTCAGGGAATGGTTCTCATGATTCTGAAAAGGTGACAGGAGCAGGTAATGACCGGCAGTTGTTTCTTATAGATCTCATGGGAGAAATCTCTTTCTTCATGGAACAATTGGATCTTGATGTCCAGACAATCGTGCCCACCCTGCCAAGCCATGATCTGAGGGCGGAAAATATAGCTGGTGTTGCCAGGTTTGAGGCAAGGGATCGATGGAAGGTACAGGCCAGTTCCAACTCCATGTGCGGTTCTGAACTGGAGGCGAGTCTGGAAAGGCGTTCTGCAACGGAGCTTCACAAGCATATTCGTTTGAAGAGCCCGAAAGAGAAACAGTTGAACTTCCAGGATTTTTTTACATGTCTTGGGGTGCTGGAGAAGAGTATAACAGGGCCTTTCTCCATGGACCTCCTTCTGGATGGCATAAATGAGAGTTGGACCCAGGGATATTTGAGGATGAAGGCAGAGAAAGGTGTTATTGCAAGAGGAGGATTTCTTTCTCGTCTTCTGGGGATTCTCAACCTGACTGATCTCTTTTCTCTCTCTCAGAGCAGTGTTTTTGGGCAGCCCGGTTTTCCCTATGACAAGTTTATTTTGGATGCAGTGATTACCAGTCCGGACAAGATGGATGTAGCCAAGTGGATCATCAAGGGCAGAGGGCTCAATCTCTATGCAACAGGCAGTCTTGACCTGAAGAGTCTTCAATCAGATATCATCTTTTTTGTATCTCCATTGAAGACTGTGGATTCCATTGTTGCAAACATTCCCATCATCGGTTACGTGGTTGGCGGCAAGCATAAAACCCTCTTTGTCATACCTGTAAGGATGAGTGGAGATGTGATGGACCCCAAACTTGATGTACTTGAGGCCCAGGCAGTTACAGGGGTGTTCCGGAAACTGATAATAAATGTGCTCAAGGCGCCTTTTTCCATCTTTTCCAAAGAGGAGAAGAATGAACTTCAGGCCATGATAGAAGAGATGGCAAAGAGGTATAAAGATCATGATTAGCATCTCTTCATCTGCATGGCAAACAGGTGCGAAAAATAGATCATGAACGCCATGAAAAGATATAATTCAGACTTCAAGCATGACAGGCAGGATGGGCTCCTGCTGAATCTTGCTGCATTTGTGGTGGTTATTGCAGGTGTTAAGGCCATTTCCGGCCTGGTTATCCCCCTGCTTCTTGCCACTTTCTTTGCCATCATTCTCTCCCCCTTGATGCTTTGGTTCAGAAAGAAAGGGGTTCCATCTCCAATAGCCATGATCCTGGTGCTTGTGATTTTTATTGCGATAGAGGCGGGTTTGGCAGCTATTATAGGTGGATCATTCAGGGATTTTACAGATAATCTTCCTTTTTATCAGGATCGGCTCTCTGCCATGTACAGTGATTTTCTGGTCTGGGCCAGGTCAAAGGGGGTGGCCGAGGAGAGTCTCCATGTTTTGAAGGAGATAGATCCCTCCCAGGTGATGGGATTTGCTGCAACCACCCTGCGCGGCCTTGGTAAGCTGGTAACCAACACCTTTATGATCATGCTACTGCTCATATTCATCCTTATTGAGGCGGGAGGAATGGTTCACAAGATGAAACTCCTGGCCAGGATGGGCGTGGGCAGCGAATCCTATGTTGAGAGCATAGTCTCCGGTATCAACAGTTTTTTTGCAATAAAGACCCTTACGAGCCTGGCTACTGGTGTCCTTGTGGGAGTTGGCCTGTGGATACAGGGAGTGGATTTTCCAGTGTTATGGGGGCTTGTGGCCTTTCTGCTCAACTATATTCCTACAATAGGTTCCATCATCGCTTCCGTTCCGGCAGTAATGCTCTCCGCCATCCAGCTTGGTCTGGTGCACAGCCTGGTTACAGCTCTCATCTTTTTTGGTGTAAATACCCTGATAGGCAGCATAATAGAGCCCAGGATTATGGGGCGTGGCGTAGGCCTTTCACCTCTCGTTGTGTTTCTCTCCATGGCGTTCTGGGGCTGGGTGTTCGGTCCTGTAGGTATGCTGCTCTCCGTTCCCCTCACAATGCTTTTCAAGATTGCCCTGTCCAAGAGCCATAAAGGGTTATGGCTTGCAGTGCTTCTTGGCACCAACAAAGAGGCAGAAGTAATGATAGACTCTGGAGTTCCTGTCTATGCTGCTCCTGTTTCAGAGGATAAAACTGAAGATAAAAAGGATGGTTCTGCAAGTTCTGTTGCTGATACCAGATCCGATTCTCCAGATTCTCCATAGATCATTCATGCCCTGGGGTACTTGAACAAGAAGAAAGTTTTGGTTAGAAGAAAGGAGATCCTGTTTTTTGGTGGTTTCTGCATCTATTTTTTTTTGCTGCAGCTTTCCTGTCTTTCTGCCAAAAAATCAGAATCTTCAAATATATTCCAGATTGGGGGGCAGTTATGTGGAATCGGATTGAAGGAGCTCCGCGGGAGGAGATTGAAAAGATTCAGCTCAAAAGGCTCAGAGACGTTGTTCAGAGAGTGTATCACCTTGTTCCTTTTTACAGAGAAAAATTCCAGGAGGCGGGTATAACTCCTGATGCTATCAATTCTGTGGATGATCTGGCCAGGCTGCCTTTTACCACCAAGCAGGACCTGAGAGATCACTATCCTTTTGGCCTTTTTACTGTTCCCCTGGATCAGGTTGTAAGGATCCATTCTTCATCAGGAACTACCGGGAAGCCTACTGTAGTGGGATACACCAGGAACGACATGGATGTGTGGAATGAGGTGATGGCCAGGACTCTTCAAATGGTAGGCTGTGGGCCAGAGGATGTGGTTCACAATGCTTATGGCTATGGTCTGTTTACTGGCGGGCTTGGTTTTCATTATGGGGCCGAGACTGTAGGAAGTGCCGTGGTTCCGTCAAGTGGTGGATTCACCAAGCGTCAGCTCCTTCTTATGAAGGATTTCGGTGCTACCATACTCTGTGCAACCCCATCTTTTGCCCTTCACATGGCGGAGGTTGCCAAGGATGAAGGATATGATCTCCATTCAGATTTCCGGTTGCGTGCCGGTTTCTTTGGTGCAGAACCTGCTTCTGAAGGATTGCGTCAGGCCCTTCGGGAGGTGTGGGATATCATTTATGTGGAGGTCTATGGGCTTTCCGAGATTATTGGACCAGGTGTTGCTGCCTCGTGCCCCCATGGGAATCTCCATGTAATGGAGGATCATTTCATCCCGGAGGTGGTGGACCCTGAAACAGGCGAGGTCCTGCCTGATGGTGAGGAGGGGGAGCTGGTGTTCACTACCATTACGAAACAGGCGCTGCCAATTATTCGCTACAGGACCAAGGATATAACTGTGCTTCACAGGGAACCATGTGCCTGTGGCCGCACCCTGACAATCATGGAGTCAGTGCGTGGCCGGGCAGATGACATGCTCATAGTGAATGGAGTAAATGTATTTCCAAGCCAGGTGGAACATGTTCTGACCACTGTTGAAGGGACCACGCCCAACTATGTTATTGTTGTGGACAAGAAAGGGGTATTGGACAAGCTCGAGGTTTGGGTTGAGGTTGATGAGGCGACCTTTGCAGATGGCATAGGCGCTCTGGAGGAGCTGAAAGCCAGGTTGCAGAGTGAGATGCTCAATGAACTCTATATAAATGTCAAGGTCAAGCTGGTGGAACCAAAGACCCTCGAGCGTTCCATGGGCAAGGCGAAACGTATTATCGATCGGCGAGAAGCAGAGGGGATGAAATCATGAGCAAGAAATATGCAGTGAAACAGTTATCCATTTTCTTGGAGAATCGGAAGGGCAGGCTCCTGGAGGTAACCGAAGCCATGGAGAGGGCCAGGGTTAATATCCGCGCACTTGCTCTTGCGGAATCAGCGGAGTTCGGGATATTGCGGCTGGTGGTGAACAATCCTGAAAAGGCCAGGAGCATCCTTGCCTCTGAGGGCTTCACGGTCAAGGAACAGAATGTGTTTGCTGTCGAGGTGCCCGATACTCCAGGAGGATTTTCAAGTGTCGTCAGGATATTGCATGATAATGATATAAATGTGGATTATACTTATGCCTTTGTTGGCGGAGGGGACAAGGCTGTTCTGATTTTCAAGGTGCCTGACAGACTTTTTGATGTTGCAATCCAGGCAGTGGAGAAGGGCGGAATCAAGTTGATGGAGCCCATGTTTTTTTATGATTAAAACATATACCATCAATGATCGTAATTTTTTAGGGGTTTCAGAAATTCTCCAGCCGCCTGCTGTTTCGTCAGACTCGGCGGTTATGTCTTTTTAAGCTGAAAGGGGATAGGGGTTGCCATGAAAACGAAGTTTATATTCATAACAGGTGGAGTTTTATCATCTCTTGGTAAGGGGCTGGCTGCCGCCTCTATCGGAGCCCTGCTGGAGGCAAGAGGGTTAAGTGTAACCCTGCAGAAGTTGGACCCATATATTAATGTTGATCCCGGGACCATGAACCCCTTTCAGCATGGTGAGGTGTTCGTCACTGATGACGGGGCTGAAACCGATCTTGATCTCGGGCATTATGAGAGATATACAAGGGCAAAACTGGGACAGCGTCACAACTATACCTCTGGCAGGATCTATAACAGTGTCATAAGCAAGGAGAGGCGTGGAGAGTATCTTGGCGGCACTGTGCAGGTGATACCCCATGTCACAGATGAGATAAAGCAGGCAGTCACCCAGTTGGATGGAGAGGCGGATATCGCCATTATCGAGATAGGCGGTACCATAGGAGATATAGAGGGATTGCCATTTATTGAAGCCATACGCCAGTTGCGGGGAGACCTTGGAAAGGAAAACTCACTCTATATCCATGTTACCTATGTTCCTTATATAAAGACTGCCGGAGAACTCAAGACCAAGCCTACTCAGCACAGCGTCAAGGAGTTGAGATCAGTCGGTATTCATCCGGATATTCTTCTCTGCAGGACCGAGATGGAGCTTCCCCAAGGGCTCAAGTCAAAAATTGGACTTTTCTGTGATGTAAAAGAGGACCGGGTTATAACTGCCAGGGATGTGGATTGCATCTATGAGGTGCCACTCCGTTTTCATCAGGAGGGGCTGGATGAAAGAATTGTGGAGAGCCTCAATATCTGGACCAGAGCACCCATACTGACGCCCTGGGAAGATCTGGTCGCCAGGATCGGTCAGCCTCAGCATGCAGTCCGCATCGCTATGGTGGGCAAATATGTGAATCTAAGGGAATCATACAAAAGCCTCAACGAGGCCCTGTTTCATGGTGGAGTAGCCAATAGTTCCCGGGTAGAGATAGACTATATCAACTCCGAGGAGGTGAGAGGAGACGCCTTGGCAGAGAGACTGGCCCAGGCGGATGGAATCCTGGTGCCTGGCGGGTTTGGTTCCAGGGGAATTCCAGGAAAACTGGAGGCCATCACCTATGCCAGGGAGAACAGGATACCGTTTTTGGGAATCTGTCTCGGGATGCAGCTTGCGGTCATAGAATTTGCCAGGAATGTGGCAGGGCTTCCTCTTGCAGACAGTACTGAGTTTTCCTCTAATACCCCTGATCCAGTTATATATTTGATGAAGGAGTGGTATGATTACCGTACCGATACTGTTCAGGTACGGGATGAGACCACCCAGAAGGGTGGAACCATGCGCCTTGGGGCATATCCTTGCCGTATAGAGGAGGACAGTGTTGCTTACAGGGCCTATGGAGCCAGTGAGATTTTTGAGCGCCATCGCCACAGATATGAGTTCAATAACTCATACCGGGAACCGTTGGGAGAGGTTGGATTGTCATTTACCGGCCTCAGTCCTGATGGTGAGCTGGTGGAGATTGTGGAAATCAAGAATCATCCTTGGTTCCTTGGGTGTCAGTTCCACCCTGAATTTAAATCGAGGCCTCTGGAGCCTCATCCACTCTTTCGGGCATTTATTCAGGCTGCCCTGAATTACAGGGCTTCTAACAATGATGGCGGATAACCTGGTTGGAAAGTCTGTGATGGGTCAAGTCAATATTGGTGAAATTGTTTTGGGGGGCCATGAGTCACAGCCCCTTCTCATAGCAGGTCCATGTGTGCTGGAAGATCTGGATACAGCCCTACAGATTGGGCAGACTATGAAAGAGGCAGCCCATGGTGCCGGCTTTTCCTACCTGTTCAAGGCATCCTTTGACAAGGCCAACCGTACTTCCATAGATTCCTATCGCGGTCCCGGTCTCAAAAAGGGGCTTCAGATGCTATCGGATATCAAAACCGCCTTGGGGGTGGGGGTTGTGTCCGATATCCATGAGCCGTCACAGGCAGAACCAGCTGCCGAGGTCCTTGACTGTATCCAGATCCCGGCATTTCTCTGCAGGCAGACAGATCTGCTAATAGCAGCAGGCAGCACCAACAGGGCTGTCAACATCAAGAAAGGCCAGTTTCTGGCCCCATGGGATATGCAGCATGGAATAAAAAAGGTCCTGTCAACCGGCAACAGAAACATCCTGTTAACTGAAAGAGGGGTGTCTTTCGGCTATAATAATCTGGTGGTGGATATGAGATCCATTCCGATCATGCAGGGGCATGGTTTCCCTGTGATATTTGATGCCACCCACAGCGTGCAGCTCCCTGGCGGTGGTGATGGATGTTCTGCAGGTCAGCGGGAGTTTGTTGCCCCTCTGGCCAGGGCAGCCATGGCGATTGGTGTGGATGGTGTTTTCATGGAGGTTCATCCTGAACCTGACAAGGCCCTTTGTGATGGGCCAAACAGTCTTCCTCTGCATGAGACAGGGGCTCTTCTTATGGAGTTGGCCAGGATCAGGAAGGCACTCGATGCAAACTGATCTGTTTTCTCAAGGTCCTTTCCTGGTTCCCCTCTGTTTGATATGGTTATGAAATTAAACCTGGATGATGCAAGACAGAAGGCCGCCGGAGTTCGTCATCTCGTGCTGGATGTTGACGGTGTGCTGACAGACGGCTCC